>NZ_CP132191.1:900000-1064223 GCF_030718845.1 Mycoplasma seminis | reverse complement strand
TATATAAATATGTGAATAATAAACAAGTTTTCCACAATTTTATTAACAACTAAAACCACTAAAAAATAGAGTTAAAAGTATTTACTCCACAAAAATTTAATTTAAATAATTTTAATTGTGGAAAAGTAGGTAAAAATTAAAGTAATAAATTAGTGGAAAAAGTTGTGGATAACTATAAATAAAAACTAGTATTTTTATTTAATAATTTAAGGTATATAAATTAGATAAAACTTTATAATTTAAATAATATGGCGCAGACAGTTTTTAAAGGTAAATTTGTAAAAATTTTAAGTGGCTCAAAAGATCAAAATTGAGCATTTTTGTTATTCAGATCCAATAGTTCAAATATGAATTATCCGGTTTACAGTAGAGGAAATGTTCCTGATTTATTTACGGAATATGAAATTACTGTAAGTGAAAGTCCGAAAAATAAAAATTCATTTATTTTGAACTCATACGTTCCGATAATAGAAAAAAGAGAAATTGATTGAGAAGAATTTATTTCAAAAAATGTACCTAACATCGGGAAAATGTCTGCTAAAAGAATAATTGATGCTTTCGGTGGTGATTTATTTAAATATGTTGCTGATTTAGAAAATTATGAAGCCAAATTATTAAGTGTAATTACATCAAAACAATTAAACTCTTTAGTTAAATATTATGTTGAAAATGAAATTAGAATTAAAGCTCTGATGGGTATTTCTGATGAAGCACATAATAACATTCAATTCTTTTACACTAGAAACATGTCTGACCTACTTGAGAAATTGCAAAAATATCACAACACTCAAGATATGGATTTTGTGGAGTTTTATAAAAATAAAAACCCATATGAGTTATATTTAAATAAAATTTACCCTTCCTTACCAGTGATTGATGAGTTTGCTATTGAAATTGGTTGAGATTTAGCCTCTATTAACCGTTTTGAGGCTTATTTAGACGATATCATGGAAATGATTGAAAATGATAATTCAACGCTTATAAGCTATGAAACAATTGTTGAACAATTAACTTTAGTGTTTGATTATAGTATTAATATTATTTATGAATATTTGGAGTATCTTGTTGGGCAAAATAAATTAATCAAGAAATTTGATACTAATCATAATGTTTATTTATCCAGAAAGAAAACTGTAGATAAAGAAAAGTTCATTGCTAATAAACTTAAATTTTTACACAAAAATAAAAGTTCATTGAATTTGAATTCTGAAAGTGATTATGAGTTAACACAGTTATCGCAAGAACAAAAACAAGGGTACTTTAACTTCATTAATTCAAATGTTTCTATTATTTCAGGAGGACCTGGGACTGGTAAAACATTTGTTATTAAGCACATTTATGATACTTTAGTTAAAAATGAATTACAAGGTGATGTGGAATTTGCGATTTTAGCACCTACAGGTAGAGCTGCAACAAATATTACAAGCAAGATTAAAAGCAGAGTTAGAACAATTCATAGTTTTTTACAAATTGCAAACACTAATGAACAAGTAGCTGATGATCATTTAGAAACTTTAAAAGAAATGAAAATTATTGTTATTGATGAGTTCTCAATGGTTGATATAAATCTATTTGAAAAACTTTTAACAAGCTGTCCAAGGCTTGAAAAAATAGTGTTAATCGGAGATGTTGATCAATTACCTCCAATAGGTCCGGGTGATTTATTAAGAGAAATTATTAAGTCAAATAAATTTAATGTAGTATTTTTAAATGAATTCTATCGTAGTGATTCACTCTCTATTTGAAGACACTTTAATGAAATTAAAAATAATGGAATTCCTGACTTTAAAAAAGGAGAAGTCGACTTATATCAAGCAAGTGATTTTGAAATCAATCAAAAAGTTGTTGACGTCTATAAGAAAGCTGTAGAAAAAAACGGAATCGAAAATGTAATCTTACTATGCCCTACTTACAAAGGGGATAATGGGCTTTATGAGATAAATCGTCAAATTCAAGAAGAATTAAACCCGGATAACGAAACATTTTTATCTTATAAACGTGGTGGTAGAGTTGTTAATTTCAAAGTCGGAGACAAAGTTATACAGCTTGAAAATAGACTTAATGAAGATATTTGCAACGGTGATATAGGTTACATTAAACATGTTGAATTTACTACAAACAAAAGCAAAAAAGATATTTCATATGTTTTAGTTACATTTAAAAGAGCTAATGATTGAGTGACTACAATTAAATATTCAAAATCAGAGTTTGTGGAACAAATAAGCCTTGCATATGGTACTACAATTCACAAATTCCAAGGTAGTGAGCTAGATATTATTATTTTCTTAGTGCACCCAAGTCATAAAAGAATGTTAAGCAAAAAATTACTTTATACAGCCACATCTAGAGCGATGAAAAATCTTTCAATAGTAACTACAAATGATACAAACTATGCAGAAGTAATAACAAAAAGCAATATATATGAAAGACCAATTCTTACACATTTTGCTTATTTCGTAAAAGGAGATTAGATGAAATTAATAGTCGGATTAGGTAATCCTGGTGAAGCATATAAATTCACTCGTCATAACGCAGGTTTTTTAACTATAGATAAAATCTGTTCTAAATTAGATATTGAATTAAATAAAAATAAATTCAATGGTGTATATGCTAAGGTTGATGATTTAATTATCGCTAAGCCTTTAACATATATGAATGATTCTGGATCTTTTGTTTCAGCATTATGTAATTTTTTCAAAATAGCGCCTGATGATGTTATGGTTATTCATGACGAAAAAGACTTCCCTCTAGGCAAAAGCAGTATTAAAGTTGGTGGTTCAGGTGGATCACATAATGGTGTTATTAGTATAATAAATCAATTAGGAAGCCAAGAATTTAAAAGACTTAAAATAGGTATTACAACGCCTCATAAATCAGCTTTAAAAGACTTTGTTTTAGGTAAATTCACTCCAGAAGAAATGTCAGTATTAGAACCAATACTTGATAACGCAGCAAATGCAGCTATATCATTTGCATTTAATGATATTTATACAGTAATGAATAAATATAATGCAAAAAAGAAATAATAAATATTTAATTGCAGTTAGTGGTGGTTCTGACTCAATGTTCCTACTGGATAGGTATAAAAATGAAAATTGTGTGGTTGCACACGTTAATTATCATCAAAGAGATGATAGTGATATTGAAACTGATATAGTTGCAAATTTTTGCAAACGTTATAAAATCCCTCTTTTTGTGCTTCATTTAGCTAAAGAAGACTATAAGCAAGGTAATTTCGAAGACTGAGCAAGAGAAAAAAGATACGAATTCTTTAGAAAAGTTTACTTTGAAAATGATTGCGATACTTTACTTATTGCCCATAATAAAGATGATTTCTTTGAAAGTGCCTTAATGGCTTGAGAATCAAATAAGAAAAAAGATTTCTTCGGTATTAAGAAAAGAAATTTTATTTATGGAATGAATGTTTATAGACCATATGTAAATAAGTATTGAAAAGATGAAATAGCTTTTAAATGTATTAAAGAAAGAATACCATTTCATATTGATTCATCTAATTTACACGAACAATACAAACGTAATAAAATACGTTTAACTTATAGACACCATAAAATTCGTAAAATAGCATGATATCTTTACTTTATGCAACTAAATAAGAAATTACAATTAGAAACTTTAAAGGTTAATTTCTTATATCAAAAATGAGAAAAAGCACAATTCTCACAAGATTTCTTTGAGAAACTTAGTAGTAAAGATAAATTAGTTTATAAATTTATCAACGAACATTATGAAAACATTAATTTAAGCAAAGGGAAAATAAAATCAATAATAAGTTTTATTATCTCTTCCAACCGCACAAGTCAGTATAAATTAAATGAAAACAACTACCTAGAAAAGAAAAAAGGTAAATTAATAATAAACAATATTAGCAAATAAATATCTCTATTGCTAATATTGTTTTTTTAAATAAAAAATATATAATTAATTAATAAAAATTAAAGAAAGGAAAACATGGACTCAAAAAAGAAAAAAACTTGGACTTCTATAATAACTACAATAGTTGTTTTAGTAGCTCTAGGTATTATGATTTATCTAATTGTTAATAAATTTACTGCTCCAGTTTACTGAAATACATCAGCATTTATTGATAAATTAAAAAATGCTAATGATGCAAGTAGTGGTATAGTAGCAAATTCATTTAAACAAATAGACTTTAATCCTTATCAAAATTCTATAACCGGAATATATATAGATGCTAATAATAATGTAATTAATTTCGTGTCTGGTGGAAGTGCTAGATTCATCTCAGATTTACTTGGAAACACAAAATTTGAACAAGTTTTAAGTAAAGCTGGTGAATATAATATTGTTAAAGCTTCACAACCTGGATTCTTTGCTTCATACATCCTACCATTCTTACCAACACTTATCTTTATTATCTTATTATTTGTGTTGTTCAGATATCAAATGAAAATGATGAATGGACAAGGTTCTGGAATGTTTGGAGATAAAAGTCCTGCACAAATTATTAAATCAGATAAAAAATTCTCTGATGTTGCAGGTAATAAAGAACCAATTGAAGAAATCAGTGAAATAGTAGATTACTTAAAAAATCCTAAAAAATATGAAGATTCAGGAGCTAGAATGCCTCGTGGTATTTTACTTGGGGGTCCTCCTGGAACAGGAAAAACACTTTTAGCTAAAGCCACAGCTGGAGAAGCGGATGTACCATTTTTCTTTGTTTCAGCTTCAAACTTCGTTGAATTATTCGTTGGTATGGGAGCTAAAAGAGTTAGACAAGTAATTGCTGAAGCTAGAAAAAATGCTCCTGCAATTATCTTTATCGACGAACTTGATGCTATCGGTAGAACACGTGGAAGTGGTATTGGTGGTGGTCACGATGAACGTGAACAAACACTTAACCAACTTCTTGTTGAAATGGATGGTATTAAAGAAAATTCAGGATTGTTATTTATAGCTGCAACAAACCGTACAGATGTACTTGATCCTGCTTTAACAAGACCAGGTCGTTTTGATAGAGTTATAACTGTTGGATTACCTGATGTTAAAGAACGTGAAGAAATTTTAAAACTACATGCTAAGGGTAAACGTTTTGCTGCTGGTATTTCATTTGATAATGTAGCAAGAAGAACACCTGGGTTCTCAGGAGCTCAACTTGAAAACGTTATTAATGAATCTGTTTTACTTTCTATTAGAGAAAATACAGGTGTGATAACAAGAGATCAAATTGATGAAGCTATTGATAGAGTTATGGCTGGACCAGCTAAGAAATCAAGAACAATTACTCAAGAAGAATTGACAATGGTTGCTTACCACGAAGCTGGACATGCTGTAGTTGGTATTAAAGTTCCTGGCGGAAATAAAGTTCAAAAAATTACTATTATTCCTCGTGGACAAGCAGGTGGATATAACTTAATGATGCCTGAAAATGAAAAATACAACTATACCAAAGAAGAATTACTTGCTTCTATCGCAAGTTTTATGGGTGGTAGAGCTGCTGAAGAAATTATCTATGGACCAGATAAAATTTCTACTGGTGCTTCAGATGATATTGCAAAAGCTACAACTATTGCAAGAAGAATGGTTACAGAGTTTGGTATGTCTGATTTAGGACCTATTAAATATCAAGATGAAGAAGGTTCACCATTCTTAGGTAAAACATTAGCTACATCATCTTCTATTTCAAACCAAATAAGCCACGAAATAGACTTAGAAGTAAGAAAAATAATGTTAGAAGCTAAGAGATTAGCTACAGAAGTAATTAAGGAAAATACAAAATTATTAGAATTAATTAAAACATTATTATTAGAAAAAGAAACTATTGTTGCTGAAGAAATTGATTATATATCAACTCATTTAGAACTTCCTCCTAAGAAAATTGAAGAAAAAGAAATTAATTCACAACCTTTAAATTTAGATGAATTAATTAAAATGACTTCACAAGATTCTAAGGAAGAAACTTCAGATAATGGAGTCGAATTAAGAAAACAAGAAATTTCACAAGCTAGAGATAAAGCAAACATTGACAAGAGACTTGAAGAAATAGAACAAGCTCGTGCCGAAAGTAAAAAATAATATTTAGAAAGATTGTGAATTTAAGTAGCAATCTTTTTAAATTAGGAGAAAATATGGAAGAAATTATTTTAAAAGCAAAAGATGGATATGAATTATCATTACACCTTTTTGAAGTACCAATTCCTAAAGGATATGTACAAATTATCCATGGAATGGAAGAACACCAAGACAGATACAATTATTTTGCTAAAAGATTAAATGAAGCAGGATATACAGTTTTAACAAGTGACATGAGAGGTCATGGTAAAAATGCTCCAACTCTTGGATTCTTTGCTAAACGCAACGGTGACAAAGTCTTATTAGAAGATTACAAACTAATCAACAAATACTATAGAGAAAGATTTAACCAAGAAAAAGTTATTATCTTTGGACACTCAATGGGGTCAATAATTCTTAGAAATCTTATGCAAACAGAGTCTAAATATTTTGAAAAAATTATTTTATGTGGATACCCACAATACTTTTTCGGAACACCTATTGGAATAGGGTTTGCACATATGTGACAAGTATTTAGAGGTCCTGAAACATATTCACCTTTTATTAATTCACTTGCTATTGGTGCATTTAACCGTAAAATTAAAAATCCTAGAACTAGAGTTGATTGAATTTCAAATTCACAAACTAATGTTGATGAATATTTAGCAGATGATTTATGTGGTTTTGGTTTTAAAATAGCTGCATTTAAAGACTTATTCCACTTATCAAATAACCTTAGAAAAGTTAAAAAATATCAAGAAGTTAATAATGTTCCTGTATTAATGATTAGAGGTGCAGGAGACCCATGTACTGGTTATAATAAAGGTGCAAAACAATCAAGAACATACTTAGAAAAAGCTGGATTTAAAAAGATTAAATACATCGATTATCCAAATTGTAGACATGAATTATTAAACGAAGAAATTAAAGATATTGTTATAGATGATATTATTAGTTTCTTAGATAAATAGTGCTTTAAGTAGCTGAAATAAAGTGTTTTTCTCAGTGTATTTTAGCCTTAATTAAGTTTTGAACATAAATACAAAAATAAGTGTATTTACCTGTTTTTGTGGTTAAATAAAAAAACAAAACTCTTATATGATGAAATACAAAACACTAATTAAAAATATAAAAAATTACTTTTATACCTAATAAATAAGGGTAAAAGTAATTTTTTTAATAATTATTGTTCTGTTGTAGCTGCACTTTGCCTAAAGCTTGAAAAAATAAAAAATGTTTATAATTTAATATATTAAATTATAAGCACATGATTGGAGAAATATGAAAAATCTATTTAAAGAAGTTTGAAAATCGTTATTTAAGAATAAAGCAACTGTAGCCGGACTAACTATTTTAGTTTTTTTAACTGCAGGAATTTTTACATTACTTCATGATACAGCACGTTCAATGAAGTTACAATACAATCAAATTAAAAATGAGTCAAAGGCTCATGATTTAACTATCGACTTAAATCTCTCAACCAATGCAAAAGCTTATAATGATGGATACTTAATTAATGGATTAGCTCAAGAAGAAGCACTTCCTGATGCATATAACAAACCACTTCGTTACATTGCGAGTGATTATAATAAATTCTCAAACATCATCAATTTAAAAAATATTGATGAAGATTTTATTTCACTAAGTAATTTCGTAGATGATCCGCAGTATTTAGATAAATATATTAAGAAAACTGATTTTATTAAAATGTACAATCAATTTAAATCAGAAAATGAAGCAACCAGCAGTATTAAATTTGATTATACACAAGCTAAAAAATACTTTACATTAAATTCTAATTATGTAATGGATTTATATGCTAAAAGTGTTCAAGATGGTCATGATATTTATTCAATCGCTTCAAGAGACGTTGAATTAACTCCTGATACCGAATTACATTTTGATAAAGAATATAAATTATCAGATATTGCTTATTTATCAACATATAATAACAAAATTATATTGTCACAATTAAGTGTAATGTTTATTAATGCTAAAACTAAAGAAGTTACATTTGACTTACTTAAAGGACAAACATGAAAGAAAACTGGTCCAGTAATTTTAGTTAACCCTGAAGATTTAGCACCTAAACTTGGATTTACATCTTACAATGGTAGTTCAATTATTTTTGAGATGCAACAAAATCCTAATTCCGACATCGTAAAATATCAAGACAATAATTTACTTGATGTTATGAATGAAAAGCTTGCTACAAGTGTTAAATATAAATCACTCAGTTCAGAAGAATACAAAGTAGCTAAAGAAAAAGAATTCTTTATTTTTGCTCCTAATCAAAAATATAATATTCCAGTTAAATGAGCAGCTAAACAACAAAACATTGTTTATTTCCAAAGAAAAGTTTACCAATCTACATATATAGATTACAAAAACAAATGAGACGGTGCTTATGCTGGTTTCATGGAAAGCTTATTAAAAAATAATAACGGTGAAATTCCTAGTCAATTTAGACAATTTTCGTATTGATCAAAAAATATCTTAAATTACATCTATTCATTTGATGTTAATGGAGCTCTTATTGAAGATAAAAATTCACCTGAAACTTCAAAAACATCTCAAGATACATTTATATCAATGGATGAAATTTTAGATGTTAAATTATCACTTGCACCTATTGATCAACAAATAGGGGTTGCTAATGCAGAAAAAACTAGTTTAGAATATATAAACAGTATTATAAATAAGGCATTTATTATTGTTAATGATTATTTAACACATAACAAAACTGATAGTCAATTAAGTAAGTTTGTTACAGACTTAGATACATACATTAAACAATCATATGAAAAATACCAAAACCTTAAAAATGGTGAATATGCAAAATTAGAAGAATTTTATAATGAAATGTGCGCTCGCATAAGCGAAATAGAAAAATCAAATAATATTGCAGCAACTACATTATCAAATAATTTACCTAAATTAGATAATAAATCTGGTACTAAAATTCCTAATTACAAGGCATATAGTTATGAAAAACCAAGAACTATTGCTGAAATGGAAAATATTAAATCACCTGCTGATTTAACTCAAAGTGTTTATAAAAACCTAATTGATAAAAATATTTTAGTTAATACATTCTCTATTATTAAAAACGGAGCATTAAATATTGTTAAAAAGAATATTTATGAATCTGTTAAAAACTTTAAATATACAGTAGATGGTAAAGAATATACCATTGGTGCAGATAACATAGGGATAAAAGAACAACTTACAATCGATTCATTTGATGCTAATACAAATGAAAAAAATGTTTTCCAATTTGTAAATATCGGAAATAGCGATAATGAAATCAACGGAATTGCTAACAATATTAATAAATTAATAAATGAAGCAAAGAAATCTACAAATCTTCGTGAAACATCACTAGAAATTGATAATTTCTTTAGAACTAAACAATTAGATTATTATGTTTCAAAAGTTATCTTAGTTAATGCTATAGAAAACATTACACCAGATCCTAACTACATTAAGTCAGATTATCAATATAACACAATGATGCTTAAGAACTATAACTCAGGTAATTTAATACCTACAATGGTTAAGGGTCAAAAGATTTATAAATTAGCTAATTTTGTTGAAAATGCTACAAATGATACTCCGTTATCTGAATTTAATAATTTTGCTAATTTAGGCATTACAGCTATCAAACAAAATGAAACATACTTCTATGTATTAAAACCTCACTTTAATGTTGAAGGTAAATTAGCTTACTGAGAAAACATACCTTTAAAAGATCCAAGTGTTAAAGATGAAACAATTATTAAACAACTTAATAACGGTATGTTAAATACAAATAACTTAGAAAGCTTCTTAAGAAAAAATAAATTAGTCTTAAAATCAGAATTAAATCCTCACGGGTGAGTAGAAGCTGATCCTGAGTTTAATAATGTTGTATATGTTCCCTTTGCATATAGAGGACCTTCGCTTGAAGTTATGAATGAAGCTTTAAATCAAGGCTCTATGACAAAAGCAGTTGACAACATGCAAAAAGCAATGCTTGAAATGGACCTTGTTAAAGAAGGGTTTATTTCAAAAGATGTTGTTTATGCACTTACTGATGCAATCGATTATTCATTCAAAGTAAATGATTTCGCTTCAGTTTTCGCTTCTGGTCAAATTAAATTAAGTTATGTTCCTAAAATAGCATTTGATACATTCTATAAAATGTCACATAACATTAATGGTGATTACTTAAATAAAATGCTTGTTGGTATCTTGTCTCATGCTAAACACATATTGTCTCAAATTCCAACATTAGAAGGCCAAAAACAATACTTAGTAGCACAAATTACTTCATTCTTTAATTTAGCTGGATTAATTGGAAATGATAATTTAAACTCAATTATTTCACCTAGTGGATTAGTTTATGCATCAAAAGATCCTGTTAAATTATTAGATTATTTAATTGGAATTATTAATTCTATTGACTTTATTAAGTTCACAGACTTTACAAACAATTTCTATCAAAATGAATTCAATAAAGAAATTGAAGATACAGTCAAAGACCCAGTAACTGGTAAAGATATAACAGTTAAATACAAAAGAAGAACTTCATATCATGAATTAGTTATTTGATTATTAAAATCAATTGATTCAGATATGTTTAAATCAAACCTTAAAAACATTATTAAGAACTTAGACTTAAAATCATTAAATGATGAAAATAATGTTAAAAGTCCTTTACACACAGTGCTTAAAAACATGTCATCTCTTATTAAGAATATTATTAATAAGATTGATATTTACAAAAATACAATAAGTGGTGTTGAATACTTAATTGATGCATTTGATATTAATTTATTTGCAAGTTCACTTGAAGCAAGTGCAAAACTTGAAAAATTTTATTCAAAAGGAATTGTGTTCGATTATAGAACTCAAAGAGAAACAAAAATCCACTTATATTCAACTGCAATTTCTTTATCTAATGTTGATTATATTTATGCTTTACTTAAAGCATTCTTCACTTTACCTGGTTCAAATAAAACGTTTAAAGATGAAGTTATTAAAATGTTTAATCTTTCAGGTAAGGGATATAGTGTTGATTTAGGAAATAATAGTTATATAACTGTCCCTGCTCCTGATAATGAAAAATTAGGATATTTTGACTTAATTAATAGTTTACAAGGTACAAATGCCTCAAGCAATAGTGCAAGTACATTAACTAAGTCAGAAATGTTTGTTAATAAATACTTAGCGGTATTGAATAAACAACAAAGTGATGAAGTATTAAACTACTTTATGTTTAGCGAAGCTGAACAACCTTTAGCAAGCTATATTTTAAGAATAAATAAAGACGACAACATAATTACAAAAGAAGATGCTTTAGTACTATTAAATAAATGAAACGATCTTTTAGCAGTACTTAAACAAAGTTCAGTAGCACCTGTACTTGGAGAAAATTCTTCTATTGCTGATGTTATCTCATGATATGCTAATGTAAATGCTGTTGATAGTAATTTAACATTTGATTTAATCAAAAATATACTTTCAACATTTATTTCTAAGTCATCAAGTAAGATTGATTCATATTCTTACTTAAGTGAAGGATATCCACTTTACCAATTTTGATTTAGTATTTTTGATCCAGAATTAAAAATGGATGTTAACCTTAAAAAAGCCTTTGCTAATGAATTGCTAAATATTGCTAACCAAAAAGAAGTGCTTGATAGTTTTAATTCATTTGAATTATTCCAACCTTCAGCAGATAATATTACTGAATATCAAACAACTAAATTTGGTATCACAAGATCTATGGCTAACATAATAGCAATGAAGAAGAATTTCTTTGAAACAGATAAAGATGGAAATTATACAAACCCAATCTTAAAACAATTAGTTAATAAATTCCCTGATTTCAAATCATTTATTAAACACAATGAATTTAATATTACACAAAGCTTTGCTTATATTGGTTCATCACACTTATATAACAAGGTTACAAATTCATCTACATTTAATGCTCCTGAAATTTCGGAGGGTGATAGGCATTTTACAACATTTAAATTTGATAACGCAGATTCAAATGCAATTTATACATTAATTAATTATTCATTTGTAAATCCTGCTTTAATTAGTCATTATGCAGTAATTAATGATATCTTTAAGAAAAGCTATGCACAACCATCATTATTACTATTTGGTATCCCTAACTTCGTATTTTCAACTGTAATGATTAAAAACCATCCAGAATGAGTTGTTTGATATTTAACAGATACTAATACATTAGGAAATCAAGCAACTAATAATGCAAACTTAAGTTACTTAATTTTGAATAAATTAACTAACTTTGAAGAATTATTAAAAGAAAATAGTCAAGCTGTTTATGATTTAATCGCTAGCTTAGTACAACCAAGTGTTCTTTATCCAGTTATCGAAAAAGAAGCTAAAGTTTCACTTGCTATCGATAATGATCAACTTTACTATTGATTAGATAAAAGTAAAAATGCTACAGATAACAAAACATATGAAATGTTTAATGTTAACTTAATTGATGATTTATTAAAAGCTATCAACACAATTACTGGCCTTAATAAGATGAATAATATCTTAAGATTTGACCAAATCGGTTCTTATGTAGCCAAAGCAAACTACGCATGATTATCACGTAATCACAAGAAGATTTATAATGGTAAATTACCAACTGACCCATATAAAATGGTTTCACTTCTATCACTTCTCCCTGAAGAGTTCAAAATCAATGTTAATGGTTCAGAATATATCATTATTGGGGATGATTTAACATACGATAACATTTATCCAGTACTTGATGAAGCTAACTTGCAACTTAACCCTTCTTCACAAGCAATCGTTTATGTTAACTCACAAGGGTTCGATAGAATTAAACAAGCTTATAGAGGAAACTTAGTTAAAGAGTACTTACTTATTAAAAACCCAACAAACTTAAGTAATGAAGCTTTAAAAGAAAAATTAGATGTAATTCTTAAAGAAGAAACTAAGAATGCTGATGACTTCCAAAGAGTATTCTTAGATGATGAGCTTGATATGCTTAACCCTGAAAGAAGTATTCGTGTTACAGCAATGAAAGGTATAGTTAAATCTGTTGACTATGCTTCAAAAATCCTTCTTTCAATCCTTGTTGCATTAGTAACAATCTCAATTATTTTCATTATTAAACGTTATATTTCAAACAAAAATAAAGTTATTGGTATTTTAGTTGCTCAAGGGTACACACCACTTGAAATCGCAGCTTCTATGACTGTGTTTGCATTCTTCACAATCTTTATTGGAGATTTACTTGGATATATCACAGGATTCTTACTTCAAGGAGTAGGGCTTAGAATACTTGAAAATTATTGAACTGTACCAATAGAAACCTTAACCTTCTCTTGAGTATCGTTATTAATTAATATAGTTGTACCATTACTTGCAATGTGTGTGCTTATCATAATTGTTTCACTTCGTTCACTTAGATTTAAATCAATTGACTTAATGAGTGGAATTGTAGAAGTTGCTACAGGTGAAGTGTATAAGAAATATGCTAATGGATTTAAGAAATCAAATGTTAAAACTAAGTTCTCAGCATCATTAATCTTTAACTCATTCTGAAAACTTTCATCATTTGGAATTAGTATTATTCTTACATCACTTACAACTTTATTTGGATTTGCTACATTTGGTGTGTTTGAAGAATCAATTAATAAAACATATCAAAATAGAACATACAATTATAGATTTGATTTATATTCACCTACACTTGAAGGTGGACCAATTAATCCATATAATCCAACTAATATCAATAACAACTTATATGTACCAATTGGAGGTCTTTCTGAATTAGACCAATTCCAAGCCGCATACTTTAAACCTGGATATTCAGCAGCTGTTAATAAAGATGGTAAAAATGGTCAACCAAATGAATTTGACGGACACATTATTTCTCAATTCTCAGTTAACGTGCTTATTGATTCAGTAGTTGGAGTTGACCCATGAAATTCAGTGTATAACTCACTTCCTGATTCTCAAAAAGCTAGAATCTTAAAAGTACGTAATGAAGTTGGTAAAGCACTTGAACAAACTCAAGAAGTAGTTAAATATAAAAATGGAGAAATTGATCAACAAGCAACAGCATTAGCTGATGTTGATAAAAAAGGATTCTTCCAATACTTCCCAGATGCTGATAATGTAATGAATGGTAAATTCTATTACATGGAATTTGAACCACTAGCAATGGGGTATTCAGCTAAAGTAATTAATACAGGTAACTATAGAGATGCTTATAGAGAATTCCTTGTTAAAGGTTATGATAAAATAGCTAAAAATAACAATGAATTACTTGCTAAAGATCCTAAAGCTAAAACAATTAATGACTTCTTTATTGGATTTGGCGGTTTATACCTTAATGAACAATTTGATGAAGTATATACATATGTTGATTCAAATATTACTGCTATTAAAGGAAAACATAAAACTACACCAATTAATGCAAAAATGTATGGATATAATCCTGCATCAAAACAAGTTAAAATTATTTCTACTAATGGGGTTGATTTATTAAAACAAATCAATGATGAATACAATCAAAACCCTAATGCTAAGACAATTCCATTAATTATTAATGAAGTTGTTGCTCAAACATATGATTTAGGTATTGGAAAAACAATTGAAATAATGCCTAATAACACTGTGGATAGATATCAAAAAGAATTAAACAATGAAGTTGGAATACCTGCTACTTCAAACTTACAAGCTAATAAATATGTGCTTAAAGTTGCAGGAGTTAACCCTTCATACATTAATAATGAATTTATCATTCCACATCAATTTGCTAATAAGATTCTTGGATTAAACACAATGAAATTTAATCCTGCATATAATAATGGAACACCATTTAACGGAGTGCTTTCAAATAACCCACTTCCAATGCAAATCTTAAACAATGCTTCACTTTACTCAATTAGTGGATATTGAGCAAGTATTGATACATTTGATACTGCTAAATTGACTGAAAAAGCTATGGGTGAATTATTTGACGGAATATTTGGTTCTAAAGTAATTAACCCAGATATGCCTAATGGTGCAATGAGAAATATTGGATATAGTGATCAAGAAATTGCTAAATTCTTAAACTCAAATTATTCAGGTAGTGATGATGTTAATGCAATTCAAGAAAACTACCAAATAGCACGTGCTAATGCACAAAGCAACATTGAAAGATTTGCTAAGATATTTGAAAACAAATTATATGTACCTTCAGCAGCTAGTCTAGATTCAAAAGATATTGAAGTTAACTACACTATGACAATAGCTAAAACGGTACAAATTGTGGTTACATTAATTACCATTTTAACATTCATTGTTTCTATAGTAATATTAGTAATCATCTCAACAATTTTAATTAATGAAAACGAGAAAAATATCGCTATTTGAGCTGTGCTTGGATATACTGGAAAAGAAAAGATTAGAATATTCTTCTCAATCTATATTCCGTTTGTTATTATCTCAATCCTGATCTCGCTCCCTATTGCATTTGGATTAATCTCAATCTTTAGTTCATTCTTAACAACAGCGGCACAAATTGCTATACCACTTGCAATTACAGCTGCAAATGCATTCTTAACAATTGGAGTTATCTTATTTGTATTTATCGCAACAGCTTCATTTGCATGAATCGTACTTAATAAAATCAAAGCTATTGATTTATTGAAAGGAAAATAATGAATTTAGAAAATCAAGAAAAAGACAATTCTCAATTAAACACTGCTGAACATACTCAAGAAAATACATTAGAAACTCATATTGAAGAAGAAGTTGTTTTAACTAAAAAAACAGCCGATACTAAAATAACAGTTAAAAATGTTTTTGAAGTATTAGACTCAGATGGTGGTGCTAATAAAATTACTGTTGATAGATCTATAGCTAAAAAACTTAGAAAAGCAGCAAACAGAAAACGTCCAGCTGATGATCATAAAGAACTTAAAAATAGTGAAGGAAGTATTATTGAAGTTAAAGATGTTTCAAAATACTACCTATCAGGAAACACTGTAACTAGAGTTTTAAAAAATATTTCACTAGATATTAAAAAAGGTGAATTTGTTATGATCTTTGGTAAATCAGGTGGGGGTAAATCAACACTTTTAAACCTTATTTCAGGGCTTGATAGACCTTCAAGAGGTGATGTTATAGTTTGTGATAATAACTTACCTTATATGTCTGATAATCAATTAACTTTATTCAGAAGACAACACGTAAGCTTTATCTTCCAAAACTACAACTTGCTTCAAAACCTTAATGGTTATGATAATGTTGAAACAGGTGCCTGATTACAAAAAGATAAAGAAAAACAACTTGATATAGATAAGCTATTTGAAGAATTTGATATTGTAGATATCAAAAACAAATTCCCTTCTCAAATGTCTGGAGGTCAACAACAACGTATTTCTATTCTACGTGCTTTAGCTAAAAATGCTGAAATCATTTTTGCTGACGAACCTACTGGAGCGCTTGATGAAGCGACTACAGAAATTGTTCTTTCTTACTTATATGAAATTAACAAGAAATATGGAACAACAATTGTTATGGTTACCCACAACCCACTTGTTGAACCAATTGCTGATAGAATTTTCCATGTTAAAAAAGGAAGAATTTCTAAGATAAAAGCAAATAAAGAAACAATTCATCCTAAAGATTTGAATTGAGCAGAATAATATGAAAGCTAGCGCAAGCTGGCTTTTATTATGCTTTACAAAGAATTTAAAAGTGTACAATTAAGATATAGAAATCGAGGTTAGAATGAAGAAAATATTAAGCTATTTTTCAATTACATCATTAGTGCTGCTAATTATAAATTTAGTTGTTATTTTACCCTTGTTTTTAGGGGTTTTTGTAAAGGAAAACACATTAACATACGGTATGCATATTGGTGTACCATTAGCAAAACAACCACATCTAGATCCATTATATTTTTTAAGAGATTACATTTTAATAATTACTATATTGTTGATTAATTACATATTTACAATTTTTATATTTGCAACTAATAAAAATAAATTTTTACATTGTTTATTACCAATATGTTTCATGAAACAATTGAAATTTAAATTTAAAAAATCAGATACTTATGTTACTTATGGAATGTTTGCTTTAAATCTAACTGCTATTATTTTAACTATTGTGTTTGTTTCAATGAGTAACATATACTCAACCTTAGGTTCAATAATTTGCTTCACTATTTGAATGGTAATTATTCTTGCATATGAATTTATATTTTATATAGGTATGATTTTGATTTTAAGCAAAACAAAGCAAACAAAAACCACGGCTTAGCTGTGGATGTTTTATACTTTAAGGTCTTATATATAGTCCTTGATTGTCTTTTTGTAGTCCCATTACTGCAAGGATGATATCAATAATTCATCATACCGCACAACCACCAGCTGTGAGTAATTTTAAAAGGAATAATCCAACACGACCACCATATAAACGGTCGATACCGAATTCACCTAAAAAGATTGAAAGTAATAAGTTAACTAACCAACTTCTAGTGCTTTTAACTTTCATATTTTTCTCCTTATATTAAATTAAATAATTTAATATAATTATAAACAATTAATATATACTTTAAATATCATTTTATTTAGGAGATATTTTTATGGAAAAATATACTGAACAAGAACAAATTAGACGTAATAAATTAGATTTTTACAAAGAAAATAATATTGAAGCTTTTGCAAAAGCTGACAACTTAAAAGAATTAACATATTCAGACAACATTTTAGCTGCTTATGAAAAATATTCAAAAGAAGAATTAGATGAAAAAGCTATTCCAGTTAACATTACAGGTAGAATTCTTACAATGAGAGGTCCTTTTATTTTAGTTAAAGATTACCACGGAAGAATTCAAGTTTACTTTAACAAAAAAGAACACTCAGAAGAATTAGCTAAATTAGTTTCAACATTTGATTTAGGAGACATTATTTATGTTGAAGGAACAGTTATGAAAACACACACAGGTGCAATTACTGTTAAAGCTCAAAACATTAAATTACTTACTAAATCACTTAAACCATTACCTGATAAATACCATGGACTTGCTGATGTTGAAGAAAAATACCGTCACAGATATGTTGATTTAATAGTTAATGATGAATCAATGCAAACATTCTGAACAAGAACTAAAATTATTAGCGAAATCAGAAGATACTTTGATGAAAAAGGTTACATGGAAGTAGAAACACCATTCTTACATGATTACTTATCAGGGGCTTCAGCTAGACCTTTTACAACTCACCATAATGCTTTAGATCAAGAATTTGTGCTTAGAATTGCTACAGAAATTCCACTTAAAAAATTATTAGTAGGTGGAGTTGATAGAGTTTATGAAATAGGTCGTATTTTCAGAAATGAAGGAATTGATACAACTCACAACCCTGAATTTACTTCAATTGAATTTTATGAAGCATATTCAAACCTTGAAGGTATGATGCAACATACAGAAGCTTTATTTAGAAGACTTGCTGAAAAATTAGGAAAACAAACTGTAATTAACAAAGGTGTTGAAATCGATTTAACTAAACCATTTAATAGAATTGATATGGTGGATGCAGTTTCTGAAGCAACAGGAGTTAACTTTAAAGAAATTAGCTTTGAGCAAGCTAAAGAAGTTGCAAACAAATATGGAATTAAAGTACAAAAATTCCATCAATTAGGACACATTATTAATGAATTATTCGAAGAATTAATCGAAAAAACATTAATTCAACCAACATTTGTATATGGACACCCAATTGAAATATCTCCACTTACAGCAAAAGGAAGTGATCCAAGATTTACAGAACGTGCAGAGTTATTCATTAATACTAAAGAATATGCAAACATGTATACAGAGCTTTCAGACCCAATTGATCAATTACAACGTTTCCAAGAACAATTAGAAGAAAAGAACAATGGAAATGATGAAGCAAGTGATATTGACTGAGATTTCGTAGAAGCACTTGAATACGGAATGCCTCCTACAGGTGGATGTGGAATTGGTATTGACCGTTTAACAATGCTTCTTGCTGAAAAAGATTCAATTAGAGATGTTTTATTATTCCCAACAATGAAAAGAAAATAATACATTAGCAGCTAACAGCTGCTTTTTGTTTCCGATTTGTTATAGTTATTAAACTATTTAAGCCTTGCACGTAGCCTTATTGGAAATTTAATATAAAAAATTACATAGAAAAAAATGCAAAAAGAAAAGCTCACCTTAGTGAGCTAATTATCTTAAGAAAGGCGTGTATATTTAACGCAAGCAGCGATACCTTATAGATATCTCATTCTTGATTTCTCAAGCACTGGATATATTATAACACTATTTTTTAAATATATTTAAAAATATATTAAAATATATAACATGAATAAAGATAAGATAAGAAACTTCTCAATTATAGCTCACATCGATCACGGTAAAAGCACACTTGCTGACCGTATTTTAGAGTACACTGAAACAGTTGCAAACAGGGATTTAAAAGCACAATTTCTTGACTCAATGGAACTTGAACAAGAAAGAGGGATTACAATTAAATTAAATGCAGTTCAAATTAAATATAAGGACTATATTTTCCATTTAATTGATACACCAGGACATGTTGATTTTAACTATGAAGTATCACGTTCTTTAGCGGCTTCTGAAGGTGCTTTATTGCTTGTTGATGCTACACAAGGAATCGAAGCTCAAACACTTGCTAACGTGTATTTAGCTTTGGAAAATGATTTAGCAATACTACCTGTTATTAATAAAATTGATCTACCAAGTGCTAATGTTGAAGAAGTTAAAGAAGAAATAGAAAATGTTATTGGAATACCAACAGATAATGCAATTTTAGTATCAGCTAAAACAGGACAAGGAGTTCCTGAATTAATGGATGCTATTATTAAATATATTCCTGCACCTAAAAATGCTGATGATAACAAACCACTTAAAGCTTTAATATTTGATAGTTACTTCGATCCATATCGTGGTGTTGTAATGTTAATTAGAATTTTTGAAGGTAAATTAAGAACTGGAGATAAATTCAAATTTATGTCTCGTATGAATGAAGAGCAAGCTTACCATGTTATTGATTTAGGGGTAAGAAATCCTTATGAAACCAAAAAAGATGAATTAGTGGCTGGTGAAGTTGGGTGAGTATCAGCGGCTATTAGAGATGCAAAAGAAGTGCATGTTGGGGATACAATTACACTTGCTGAAAATCCAACTGATAAAGCGCTTCCTGGCTACAAAAAAATGAAACCAGTAGTGTTTACGGGATTTTATCCAATTGATACACGTGATTACATGGATTTAAAAGAATCGCTTGAAAAAATTTCACTTTCAGACTCCTCAATTACTTGAGAACAAGAAACTTCAAAAGCACTTGGATTTGGATTTAGAGTCGGTTTCCTTGGAATGTTACATATGGAAATCTTACAAGAACGTTTAGATCGTGAGTATAAAGTAGGTATTATCGCAACATCTCCATCGGTTGAATATAAAGTTACAACTACAAAAGGGGAAGTTGAATTAATCTCAAACCCAACATTATTCCCAGATAGAACATTCATTGAAAAAATAGAAGAACCATTTGTGGAAGCAAGCATTTTTGTTCCAAATGAATATATCGGAAATGTTATGGAACTTTGTCAAAATAAACGTGGAATTTATAAGTCACTTGATGTAGTGGATTCTAGACGTTCAAAAGTTGTTTATGAACTTCCGCTTGCTGAAACTATTTTTGACTTCTTTGATAGATTAAAATCAACTACTAAAGGATATGCATCATTTGAATATGAGTGAATCGGATATCGTGAGTCTGATTTAGTTAAAGTTGACATTATGCTTAATGGGGATAAAGTTGATGCTTTCTCAATTATTACTCACCGTGAAAAAGCTTATGAAGCCGCTAGAGAATTATGTGTTAAATTAAAAGATGCAATTCCTAGACAAAACTTTGAAGTCCCTGTGCAAGCTACAATTGGTGGAAAAATAATTGCTCGTGAAACAATTAAAGCTTACAGAAAAGATGTTACTGCTAAGCTTTATGGTGGGGATGTTACCCGTCGTCAAAAACTTCTTAAGAAACAAAAAGAAGGAAAAAAACGTATGAAGAAACTCGGTTCAATTGAAGTTCCACAAGAAGCATTCTTATCAGTTTTAAAAACCAATATTGATCCTAAAAAATAATTTAAATTTATTTATCTTTAGCATAATAGCTTTTAATTTGCTAAAGATATTTTTTATTTAACTTAATTAAAGTATAATTTAAACATTATAAAAAGGAGATTATATGAAAAAACCAAGATTACAAGATGATTTTTACGAATATGTAAACTACGAATGATTACAAAATACAGAAATTCCGGCTGATAGACCTTCAATTTCATGTTTTGGTGAATTAGACATTAAACTTGAAAAATTATTAAAAGGTTTAACAAAAGGATGAGCTGACGGAAGTATCAAGCTTCCTAATGATAAAATGATTCAACAATACGTTAAGTTTTATCAAATGCTTATTGATGCAGATAAAAGAAAAGAATTAGGTTGAGAACCTGCAAGAGAGTATTTAAACAAAATTGAATCATTATCAAGTTTTGCTGAATTAGCTCAAAGATATGCTGAATTTGATGAACAATACTCAACATTACCTCTTTCATTAGGAATTGGTGAAGACTTTATTGATAATAAAAAATACATTTTATGGCTTGAAGACCCTAGATTAATTTTAGGTTCAAAAGAAACATATGCAAATCCTGAACAAAAAGATAAATTAATCAAAGCTTGAAAAGAAATGGTATTTGATTTATTAACTTCATATGGTAAAAGCACAGATGAAGCAAATGTAATGATTGCTAAAGCTTTAGAATTTGATAATTTCTTAGTAGAATATGTTCTTTCAAGTGAGCAAAAAGCTGACTATACTTCATTATATAACCTAAAAGAAGCAGCATGATTTAAAGAAAAAGTTAAAACATTTGATGTTGTAGCAATTGCTCAAAGTATTGTTAAAAAAGATGTTTTATCAATTAGTTGTTCAAACCCATCATTTGTTGAAAAAATTGATGGAATTTACACAGAAAAGAATTTTGATGCTTATAAAGCCTTATTCTTTATTAATAACTTAATTAATGCAGCTCACTTCATGGATGAAGAAACAAGAATGAAATCAGTACACTTTAAAAATGTACAATACTCAATTGCTAAACCACGTGATTTAGATTTATACGCCTATGACATAGCTACAAAATACTTTGACATGCCTTTAGGATTATATTATGCAAAAGAATACTTTGGTGAAAAAGCTAAAGCAGATGTTGAACACATGGTTGCAAGTATGATTGATGTTTATAAACAACGTTTAGAAGAAAATACTTGATTAACACAAGCAACTAAAGATAAAGCTATCTTAAAACTTTCTAAATTAGGTGTTATGGTTGGATATCCTGAAGAAATTCCACCGTACTATGAAAAATTAGTAACAAAAACCTATGCAGAAGGTTCAAACGTTTTTGCTAATGTTTTAAACTTTAACAAAATAATTTATGAATGAGATATGGCTCGCTATTTAACAACAGTAAATCCTAAATACTGAGGAATGTCTCCAGCAACAATTAACGCTTACTTTAATCCATTTGCAAATCACATTGTTTTCCCAGCTGCTATTTTACAAGCTCCATATTATGATATTAATCAATCATCATCAGCAAATTATGGAGGAATTGGTGCTGTTATAGCTCATGAAATTTCACATGCTTTCGACAATAATGGTGCTCAATTTGATGAAAATGGTTCAATGTTTAATTGATGAACAGAACATGATAAAGAAAAATTTGCTGAAAAAACACAAGCTGTTATTGAACTTTATAATACAAGAATTACACCATATGGAAAAGTTAATGGTAAATTAACTGTATCAGAAAATATTGCTGATATTGGTGGAGTTGCTTGTGCTTTAGAAGCTGCTCAAAAAGAAAAAGATTTCAATGCTGAAAAATTCTTTGAAAACTGAGTAAGAGTTTGAAGACAAAAAGCTGGAGAAGGATATTGAAGAAGACTTCTTGAAACAGATGTTCACTCACCTGCTAAAGAAAGAGGAAATGTCCTTATGATGAATTTAGATTTATTTGCAGAAACTTATGATCTAAAACCTGAAGACAAAATGTATTTAGCTCCTGAAAAAAGAATTAAAATTTGATAATATGTCTACCACATAGTGCTAAAAGTACTGTGTGGTATTTTATTTTGCGTCAAAATAATCAATGATATATAAATTTAGAATTAGATAAAATTAAAATATAAGGAAATAGGTGCAATTATGAAGAGAACAAAGGAAGAAAAAAAGCAATTTAAATCTGCATTAAGAGAGTATAAAATATTCCTTAAAACATTTAATAGATATCAAATAGACCAATATCAAGATAAATTAGAAAGCATGACATCTTTTAATGATGAATTAATTGCCTTGAATAAATTTTGGTATAAAAGACTAACTAAAAAATTTGAAAACATTAAGCATCTTGTAAATAAGTGAAATGAATATTTACCTATCATTAGTAATTTTTCATATGATGATTATTTACAAAATATTGAACAGCTCTTACCTACAGATGAAATTAAAAATTTTGAAGCTTTAGACTTTTTAGTTTCTAACCGTATCAACAACAAGCAAACACGTAATTTTGTTAAGGGTATGAGCGAGATTAAAAAATACAATGATGATATTAAACAACAATATAAATTATTCAAACAATACTCTATTGATATAAATGATTTTAATAAAATGGGGTATTTGAATCAGAATTATCAGGAAATGTTAAAAGATAAATCTAAAAAATTAAAAGAAGAATTACAACAATTTAAAAAACGCTTTTACGATTTTAATATTCTTTTAAATATCGAGCCTTTTATAAAGAGTCATAATCTTTCATACCTACAAACAAGTATTAGAAATGATTTATTTGATAATATAAATGGTAAAAGTTTAGATAAAGAACAAAGAGAAGCTATATTAAAAGATGAAAATGCCTTACTAGTAGTAGCTGGTGCTGGTTCTGGTAAAACTTTAACAATTTGTGGAAAAATTAAATATTTACTCGAAAAAGAAAATGTTGATCCTAGTGAGATTTTATGTTTATCATATTCGGTTAAATCAGTAAATGATTTACAAGAAAAAATAAATCTAATTAATCCGGAATTGCAAGCCTCTACATTCCATAGTTTAGGGTTAAAGATATTAAACACAGCCCAACATAAGATTCAAAACGTTGATGATCAATTTGATAATAGAATTGAAGAATATTTTAGAACAGAAATAACATCTAAACCTAAAATGATGAGAAAAGTTATTGAATTTTGTGGATTGTATTTAAATAATGATTATAAAGGTGTTGAACAAGAACAACTTGATGCAGTAAACGATTCAAGAAGTGATAATTTTAATACCCAAAGAGAAGCTTTAAAATCTTTAGGTAATATAACTAATAAAATAACTCTTAAAAAAGAAAAAGTTAAAAGTTATGAAGAATTAATTATTGCTAATTATTACTTTGTAAATGGGATTAATTACGAATATGAAAAACCCTATGAAATAGACTTAACCACAAGTGAAAAACGTCAGTATAAACCAGATTTCTATCTAAGTGATTATGGTATTTATCATGAACATTATGGAATTGATAGAGATGGACGCAATGGAGCTTTTAGTCAAGCAGAAAATAAGAAATATAATGAAATTAAAGAATGAAAAGATCAATTACACCTACAAAATAACACTAAATATATAAATACATTTTCTTATGAATTTAAAGAAAGAAATATCTTTAAACATCTAGAAGAACAATTACAAAGATTTAATGTTAAATTTAGAAAATTAGATGATCAAGAAATACTAGATTGTTGAAATTCAAATTATCAAGGTTGGGATTTTAGTATATTCATTCATATTATGAAACACTTTTTAAACTTGTACAAAGGCAAATATGAAAGTGAATATGGTTTTAATGAACTGATAGAAAAATGCAGCTACAGAACTGATTATAAAAGAACAACATTATTTTTAGAAATTGCTAAAGATATTTATCTATATTATAAGGACCTTTTACATAGTTTAAATCGGATTGATTTTGATGATATGATTTTAAAATCAATTAGCGCTTTAAAAACCGTTGATAAATCATTATTTAATTATAAATATATTATTGTTGATGAATTTCAAGATATATCGCATAGCCGGCTAAAATTACTAAAGAATCTTATTGATCGCAGTGATGCAAAATTATTCGCAGTAGGTGATGATTGACAATCTATTTATAGTTTTAATGGTTGTGATATAAACATTTTCTTAGACTTCAAAAAACATTTTCCATCTGGAGACATAAGTAAAATTACAACTACACATAGAAATTCGCAAGAGTTGCAAGATATTGCTGTTTACTTTGTGACTAAAAATAAAAATCAAATTAAAAAGGATATTAATTCGGCTATTACATTAGAAAATTCAATTAAAGCAGCATTTTATTCCGAAAATCAAACTCATGAATGTTTAGATTATGTATTAAGTGATATTGAGTCAAAAAATCCAAATGCTTCAGTTTTATTATTAGGACGTAATAATAGTGATATTGAGGATTATCTTGGTGAAGAATTAAAAATTAAGGGACATCATAATTCAAAAATTATGAGATTAACATCAAATAAATATAAAGGTTTTGATATTAAATTCGCCACTGTGCATGGTTCAAAAGGTTTAGAAGATGAATTTGTAGTGATTCTAAATGCAAACGATACAGCCGCAGGTTTTCCTAATAAAATGGAAGATGATTCAATTATTAATCTAGTATTAGATAAAACTCAAGGCTATGATTTTGATGAAGAACGTAGACTTTGGTATGTTGCTTTAACTAGAACAAAATCTTATACTTATGTTATTGCTGATAAAAAAAGACCTTCAGTATTTCTAAGAGAAATTTACAATGCTTGTGATGTTATTTTTCCACAACAGAACAAAAACAGTCAAAACACAATTACTAAATTAAAAAGCTTCCCATGTAAACAATGTAATCAGGGAGAATTGTTAGGAAATTTCTTCAAAGATTATTACAAATGTAACATGTGTAGATGCAAAATAAAAGAAACTGATTTAATTAATCCTAAATTCTGTCCTAGATGTGGTGATTATATAATTTGGTTTCAAAATAAAAATGGTAGTCGTTTCCAAAATTGTAGAAATTATAGGAAATGTCAACCAAGACAAAACTATTATAAATATAATTATAAATACACACGCAATAAAAACTTTAGAAAACGTAAAACAAGTGCTTTATCGTTCCTAAACTTTTTATAGAAAGAGGTAAAAAATGAAAAAAAATAAAAGAAATAAATTAGTTACATTAGGTATTTTATCAATGGGTGCTGTGGCTTTAGCACCTGCAATTGCATTATCATGTAAACCAACAAAACAAGAAAAACCTGAACCACTTCCGGTGCCTAAACCTGAGCCACAGCCACAGCCACAGCCACAACCAACACCATTGCCTAATCCAAATCCTCTTCCACAACCAACACCAGCAGATGAAACTAGTCAAGGTGGAACTGTAAATGGAATTATTATTAATGCTTATAAATCACTATTAAATGTTTTAAATATCACAAATGCTCAAACTGCATATCAAGTTTATAACAAAATTAATACTAAATCCTTTAAATCTGATAAATATGCAATTGAAAATGTTAATGTAGTTAGCTTTGATGATGCAACCGGACAATTAAGTTTTAAAGTTACTGGTACATATGAACAAAAATCATTAAATGATTTAACTTTTACGTTAAGTGGTCTATTAGTTGTTAGTCAAACTAAAACAGCTAACATTACATTTGATATGGATAAAGTATTTGAAAATAAACTTGCACCAAATTATTTTGTAGGTAAGTCAGTTGCGGACATTCTTCCTTATTTAAAAACCTTTACATTAACTTTTAATAATGAAAATACAATTGATATTTTAAATAACCCAGAATTCACAATTAAAAGATTTGATATAACACAAAAACCTAATAATTTAATAGCAAGTATAAGTGTAGAATATACTTCACATCAATTATCACAAGCGGGATTAAATCAAAATGCAAGCAATATATTTTTCGATACTAATAGAAATGTAAATGTATTAAATTATTCAACCACAGCTTATCTAAATTATGTAAACTTACACCATGTGCATCAAAAAGAAAATATAAAAGAATTAGCAGCTGAAAGTTATGCTTCATTTTATCAAGGTAAAAAACAAGCGCATATGGATTATACCCACACACTTTTAGAAATTGATAACGATTATGCTGAATATAACAAAACACCTATTCAATTAGTTTCAACTTTTGTTGCTGATGATGAAACCGGAGTTTTAACACTTCACACTTCATGTGCTCTTCCTTTAGATGAAAGAGAAATTTCATCCGAAGCAATTGAAAATAAAATCTCTGGATTCAAAACTTTATCACAAGCTGATTTAAGCAAAATGTTTTTTGCTGTAATTAATCATGCTGACATGGCTAAAAACTTCAAAAAACTATTTAACATGTATAATGCAGCCGAAAATAAAGATACTTTTTCATTAGATAATAATTCTATGGAATTTAAAAGCATATTTGGAGATGCGATAGCACGTCAAATGCTTATTAGAGAAAGCGAAAATGGATATACATTAGGTAATGCTAATAATAAAATATATGTTATCGCAACTATTAATGGTGGAAATGATGAAGTGGTCGGAATATTAAAAGAAAGTGCAATGAATATTGTTAATTTCGATGATTCAACTGGAATTATTGATAATGCATTTCAAGTTAAAAACCTTGTTTTAACAATCAATAGTGTCTCTGATTTTAAACTATCAACAGGTAAACATGATAGATTAGATTTTAAAGTGAACTATACTATAACTATTGGAATTGATGGAAATAATGGAGAAAATCAAATCGAAATTAATTCTTCAGCAACTACTTTTGTAATAAATAAATAAGAAAAATTCCCAAACGGGAATTTGCTCGATTGCAATATGCAGTGCAACACTTTTATTAGTTTATAATAAAAGTGGAGCACTTTTTTTGTGCTCCACTGAAAACCCCTGAGAAAGGATTTCGCATACATTATACAAGAATTACAGCAAAAGTAAGATATGTAATAGAAGCTTTGTTAAAAGAAAATTTTAGTATATCTGAAATTGCGAAAATTACTGGATTTTCAAAGAGCTCTATATCTAGAGAAATTACATACAATGCTGATTTATACGGGTATACGGCTGAATACGCACAATATAAACATGATATGAGGAATAAGTGAAAAGCTTATTTTAAGTTACGTAATAAAATCGAAAAATATCCAAATTTTACAAATGTTTTTATCGATAAATTTAATAAACGTTCATTTGGAGTTAAACTGACACATACATATATTAAGTTTAATTATAATTTCAAAATGCCTTCATATAGAACTGTTTTTAATTGGATAAATTCAAATGCTTGAGAAATCACAAAAGAAGATAGATTGAGACGTCATTATAAAAAAGGAGGAAAAAGAACTAAGAGTGCAGTTGAATCTCTAGTTGGTGCAAGATGAGTTAGACCATTTTGAACTAGACCTCAGAAAATAAATGATAGGTCAGAATTCGGTCATTGAGAAGTTGATTTTATTGTAGGAAAATCAGGAAAGGAAAACTATAACTTGTTAACTTTTACAGAAAGAAAAACAAGATACGGAATAATTAAAAAGATAAAAGGTAAAAATCCATGAAATGTTGCAGAAGTTTTATGAAATTTAATTAGAGAAAAACAATTAAATGTTAAAAGCATAACAGCTGATAATGGATTTGAGTTCTCAAAACTTTTTTATCTAGGATATAGGCTTCAAATTATTATTTATCGTGCAGACCCATATGCTTCATTTCAAAAAGGAGGAAACGAAAACTTTAATGGTTTAGTTAGAAGATTCTTTCCAAAAGGCACAAATTTTAATAATATTTCTGAAGAAGAAATATTGGTTGTACAAAATGAAATAAATAATATGCCTAGGGAGATTTTCGATTGACAATCAGCTGATGAACTATTCTATGACTGAAATTATTATAAGGATAAATGAACACCAATACCGGGTGATGAACGCTTTTTTATCAGAAACAATCTAAAAAGAACATCGAATACAGCAAAAAATAAATTTTTTAAAAATAAAAGTAAATTTTAGGGGTTTAAAAAATATCCGGAATTTTTCCAGATATTTTTTCTGTTGCAATGCACATTGCAATTAAGAAAATTCCCAAACGGGAATTTTTTTATTAAACAACTTTTAATAAGATTTCTTTAGAAGCTTCTTTACCTTCTAAATTATTTCTTTCTACACGGATAATCTCGATCTTTTCGTTTGCTTTAGTGTGAAGTCCGTGCTTTTGACCACGTCTAAAACCTTTAATAAGACCTTCTAATTCTTCGATGGTATTTGCTTGTGCTACGATTTCACCATCTGTAATTAATTTAGCTTTATATTTGTACATATGTACCTCCGTTTTCTATATTAATTATATTGCTTTTACAGCACTTGGAACAAAAATTGTAATACTTCCATATTTTTTCCACATTTTGTGAAAAAATGTGGAACAAGTGACCGAAGCAGGTTAAATTGTTGTAAAACTAAAAAAGTATTAGAATATATATTATGAAGAAGAAAACAATAGGATGAATTTTACTTGGAACTGTAGGAGTTGCTGCACTAGCTGGTGTTCTCACTAGTGCATATTTTATAACTAAATCACTTTTAAAAGAACAAGATCCAAATAATGGAAATGAAATAAAAATAAATCAGTTATATAATCAACCAGCATGACAAAATCAAACAAATACTAAGACTGCTCCTTGGGTAGGAATTTCAAAAGATGAAGTGCAAATTTACAGCAAGAGTTCAGATCCGCAATTAGCACTAAATAAACTAAATCAAATTGGTGAATTATCTAATGAGCAAAAACAAAATGATCAAGGAACTTATATTGAATATGTTGATCCTTATACTCAAATAAAATTTAGAGATTATGCTTACTATGTAGATAAGGAAAATCCAGAAAAAAATAGATATTTATTAGGAGCAGGAGGTCTAGCTTATTTAGCTAACGAATTCAAGAGAAAAGCTACATTTGGGCCTGAAGTATTTGATTTAGAAGCAATTAATATTAATAATTTTAAAATAATTCCAGAAAGTGCAAATGGTTTATATATTCCACAAGTTAGAAATATTTATATTAATGCGGCATTTTTATGTGAAACAAATGCTACTTTATACGAAAGAGTTGCAACAATTATGCAAACTTTATTCCATGAATATATGCACCATTGAGCTAATAGTTATGCTGAAATAGCCTTACTAGGCAAAGATCAAGAAATTAATATTGATGAACAAGAAGCTAATGTACATAAAAAACAATTAGCTAGAGTTAATTATTATGAACCAGGAGAAATGTCGCTGCTTGAAAGATGAACTTCTACTAGTGAACAATATTGAAACGGATACTTTGCAGATAACTTTAGAACATTGCTAAATTATGATATAGATGCAAAATCACATATTGATGATGGGATACTTTTAGCGCTTAGAGGTAGATATTTTAATAATAATTATCGTTTATCAACTAATGTTTCAGGCTCACTATATGATAACTTTACACCAGCTGAATTATGGGAACTTTCAAATGGAAGTAATAATGTTTTAATTAGAAAATTATATAGTAGAAAATCTTTCTGATTCTCACCAGATGAGAAATTTGCACTTGATAAAAGTGATTTAAGATATTACTACTCAATTACTGAATTAGTGCCTAGAGAATACCTTAAATATGCATTTGAATCATATTACAACATTGATGAACCAAATCCAGCAAATATAGCAGCTCAAAAACATTTACCATTTTCTACTGGATTCTTTGGAAATATGAAATTTAACTATAAAAACGACTCAATGAGTTACGAAATAAGACCTAGCTCAATTGCAGATGACTATGGAAAAGTGTTTATGAATAACTTTGACTCTTTAACTCGTCAAGGTTGATACATAACAGATGATTCTAAAATTCTTGATCAATATATTGTTATTGAAAATGGTAAAAGAAAAGTAGTTAATGTAAAAGGTTCAAGTTCAATTATGATGCCTAATAGTCCATTTGCATTGGAATCTTATAAAACTTCTGATTATATCTCACAGGAAAATTTAAATAAAATTCATGCAAATAAATCTGAGGAATTTTATGATTTATTCCTTAAAACAATGGGTTATGGAAGTACAATTTCACAAATATTCCCTTCAAGTGAAGGATGAAAATGAGCTGATAATTATAATGGTGTAGATACTTCTAAAGTTAAAAATACTATTAAGCTTGCAGGATATTTACAAGATAAAACACATGATGGATATGTTTTTATTGATCCTAACACTAATAAAGTTATAGCTCACACTAAAATTAATTATTTAGATACCTTTAATTTCTTTGGTCATAAAGATTTCGATAAAGGTGCAAAATCAGAAAATTCACTCCAAGCTCAAAGCGCTCAACGTCAAATACAAATTAAAAACCGTATTTATGCAGATAATAATTATGTGCAATATATAACCGATCCAGTAACTCCACCAAATAATGCTCTAATATACTTTTGAGATGATTTAAACAAAAATGGAATAGTAGACACAAATGAAATTGTGGAAAATGGTAAAATTGAATTACCAACAAATAGATGAGTAACATCATATCGCTCTTCTAGTTCAAGAAATTACTATACAATTCAAAGTAATAGTCAAAACCAAATAACTATAAAGAAAAATTAAAGGAGGTAAGATGGAATGAGATTTTAGTGCATTAAAAGTTGGCTCAATGATTAATGTTCAAGGCTACAAGCACAATGGATATTTATATCGTCAGTGAAATGCTGCTAAAGTAGTTTTTCACAATAAAAGACATATTGTATTATTCTTAAAAAACACTAAAGTTGCTGAATATGAAAAAGATGTAAACGGTTGAAGATACAATGAAAATGCTATTTGATTCATACCTAAAGATGCAATGTATAATGCAATTGTTCTCTTAAAAGATTCAGGTCCATATTACTATATAAATATGGCTTCTAAGCCTATATTTGAGGATAATACAATTAAATTTATCGATTATGATTTAGATGTAAAATGTTATCCAGACAAAGAATTACAAGTTGTAGATAGAGATGAATTTGCACTTCACTCTAGAGAAATGAAATACCCTACAGAATTAAAAAACTTATTATTTAGTCAATTAACAGAAGTTATGAAACTTTATTCAGAATTTCAATATTTCTTTAATCCTGAAATTATTAATTACTATTTAGATATATTAAGAAATGATAAATTAATCTCAGATAAAGCTGTGGAAAGATATTCAAGATTAGGGCAAAAGAAATTTTCAGAAGAAAGCGAAATGTTTCGTCAAGTAAATCGTAATTTTAAACATAAAGGTCACTTTTAAGTCACAAAAAGTGATTTTTTTATTACTTTTTAGGCTATGTGGAACAAAAATGGAAATGATTATTTTAAGCATTACAAAAATATAAACAATATAATAATAAATATAAGCAACAGGAGGAATTTAATATGGAAAACAAACTAATAGCTACTGTGAATTTATTTGCATCAGTATCAAATACAATTCAACCAACTGCAAATGTTGAAGTCGTTAAAGAGAAAGTAAAAAACAATTCTGTTAACGAACAAAATCAAAAAGAAGTTGAAAAAATACAAAAAAGCCTTTTAGAGAAGCATTCTAAAGAAATTAATAATATTGCTGAAAATGTTTTGAACACTAAAAAAAGTTCAAAATCTGTTTTAGGTGATATTGATAATGAAACTATAAATCAAATTGCTGAAGACGGTCTAAAAGAACTTGTAAAAAACAAAACGATTTCAATTTCAAAAGAGCAAATTGAAAAAATGCAAACAAATGAAATGAAATTAAAAATAGCTAATGATATAAAAAATGAAATCAAAAAAGTTTCTTTAGATTTTAAAAAAACACAAAAAATGAATAAAAAACCAAATTATAAAAAGACTATAACTGAGGTAAAAAGAGTACAAACTACATCTAATCCGGAATGAACTGTTAATGATGACGGTAGTATTAATTCAAAATTTATATTACTAAAATTAAAGAAGTTAGATGATTTATATAATGAATATAAAATTAATTATTTACCACAGCTTGAAATGCTGCAACATTTAACTGAGATAAAAAAAGCATTAGTAGCTAGTTCGATAGCATTTGCTGCTTCTGCTGCTATCTTATATTTTGTATCATTTTGAACAGGTGGAATAACTGGGGCTTTTGCGGTTGCTGCATCAGTGACAGCTGGTGCGTGTTCTTTAGCTGCAACTATAATTGATTCGAAAATAAATAAATTTAAAAGTGAATTTAAACAATTAGAAAACATATATTACAAAATTTCGATGCCTAAATTTTGGACTGTGTCAAGCAATGTTATTGGATTAATTAGTTTTGCAAATGATATTGCAGCTTGGAAACAAATTACTAATTCAATTAAATATAATTTACCTGCGTCAGTATCGAATTTTTCAGCCGCATTAGGAATTACGACAAACCTTTTATCAATTGGTTTTAATAGTGTTGAATTAGCAAATACATGTAAAGAATTAGAAATTAATGGTAGAAGAATCTTAGAAATAAAAGAAATATTAAGAAATATTGTTTCCCAAAAGGAATTATTTGAAAAAGTTGACTGAGTTGTTGTAGATGAAACACCTATGGATAAACTATATACAGAAGGTGGTAAAGGCGGAAAGAACTTAATGTTTATGAATTTAAAAACAAAAGAAGTTAAACCACTTGAGTATTTCTTATCACTTACAAAAAGTCAATTGTATTACATGGGATTAATGAAAGTTCATCATCCTCAAACAGGATGATATATTAAGAAATTACCAAATGATTCTAAAGAGGACAATCTAGGTTAATATAATGGTCTCTTTGATATTTTTAATAGCTATTTCATATATCAAGTGATTAAGTAAATTAAATGTCTTAGACATATTAATTTACTTTGTATTACCAAAATGAATTAACAATAATATAAAGATTCACAAGATATTTTTAAAATTTCTTAATAAAAAAATAACTATAATGCTTGTTTTGACAACTATTATGGTGATTACATCTGAAACATTAGGTATTATTTCTATAGCATTTGATTTTTGAGATGGAGTGGTTTTTAAACTTTCAGCTCCTCAATACACTGTTTGTGCAATATTGAGTTCTATAGATATAATTTCAATTATTTTTTTCTTGTATTTTATTTGATATTATCTAAATTTAAGAAAACATTTATTAATAATTTTAAGAAAAAATTCAGCGATGAGCGATGACAAGCTAATTGACTACTTAGTCATGCACAATAATCCTTTTCAAATAACGTTTATTGATGGTAACGAAAACATTAAATTTAGTGTATATGAACCTGAGGTTGAATGTGGAATTATAAATTTTAAAGATATAAAGATTAATAGATTTGTAAAAAGTAAGAATCTAATGTGAAATTATTTTATTATTTTATTAAGTAATTCATATGTAATAAACAACATGCTTATAGAACCAGGGATGTTCAAAATCTTTTATTGTGAGAGACTAAAATTAGTTAATTGTGAGGAATGATGCTAGGTTTGATTGCTATTATTCTGTGCCCTTTGTATATGGCTTTCGGTAAAAATAAAATTATTTTAATTTTGGCTAATTACTCAAGAAATTATTTTATAAAAAATAAAATCAAAATTAGTGACAAGATATTTCCATTTATTTATAAAAGAATGTTAATTTCATCATTAGTATATCTATTAATTAATATCCCAGCATTAATAACAGGAATAACTTTTGAAATACTGTGAGCTTATGATTGTGCTTTAAACTTAAAAAATCTTATGTGGTTTAATGTATTAAATTTCATAAACTGCATTTCTATAGCTGTTAATTCTATTTGTTTTATAGTGAATTTATGGATATGAATAGTTATGCGTAAATGAAGAAAAGCTAATAAAAGATTAAGAATATCGATTACATTAGAAGAAAAAATTTTTAGCGAACATTCAGATAAACAAATTAATTTTGAGAATAATAACAATAATTTATATAAAACATACAAATATAATATTAAAAATGAAATTCGTGATAGAAATATTGTTTTACAAGATGCAAAATACACAACATTTTGGCTTAATCCAAAAATGTATTTCAAATCAAAATATAAAAATCAATGAATGTATTTAATTTTATTATTTAATCCTGAAACAACAACATTTAATGGTCAAATTATAGAATTTTATTACTATCAAGATTTTTATAATAAATATTTTGAATAATGCCTGCTTCAGGCATTTTTTGATAAAAAAATTAGGTTACCCTAATTAATTATTTATCAAGAAATTGTTCTAAATATTTAGCAAGTCCACCCTGAGTTTCGGAGTTTTAAAGGCTTAAAAAACGAATAGTCCTTAAAAATAGGGCTATTCGTATTTTTTATGTCTAAATTACTTGTACAATTTTTGAAAATATTGTTTGTATTGTTTCGAAATCAGAAATATAATCTGAATTTTGAGTATTTCGTATATAAATTTCTTCTTTTATTTGACCATCAACAACTTTTACAACTTTTTCAGCTGATTTAATTGCTTTTATAACTCTTTCATTTGAAAATCTATCGATTACACCAGTATCTTTTAGAGTTTTGTTAACTGAGTAAAGTAAAAATTTCATGATAACAAGAGACATAAAACATAATAAAATATGTGCTTCAATATGTTTATCTGTTCAAACATACATAGGTCTAACTTGTAATGATGATTTCATTGTTCTGAAGTTTTCTTCAATTTGTCATTGTTTTGCATAAATTTCAACAATTTCTTCAGACGTTAAATCCATTCTCGAAGTTTCATAAATATAATAACCGTCAAATTGACTATCTTCTTGAACCTTTTTATAGTCTAATTCATAAAAAGCTTTACCTACTTTTTTGAAGAATCTGTATTTCTTTCCACCAGTTAATTTACCGGTTTCAACTAATCCATTTTTGTTTTTCAATTTATTAAAATTATCAATTAAGTTTTGTCTATCAGCTTTATCTTTTAAAGCTCTTTTTTTGCTAAATGTAACTATTCTACGTCTTAATTTTCCATTAGGACGTTTTTTATTGTATAGAGAAACAATTGTTTCTTCTTTGTGTTTAAAGTTTTCATTACCTACATAGTTACTTTCATCTAAAACAAAATCTTTAAATGATTTTGCACCCGATTTTAAACGATAAGAAATTATGTAATTTATCCCTTTTTGTTCTAAAAATCTTATGTTACTTGATGTAGACATACCTTTATCAGCAATTATTGTTACATTTTTTATTTCATAAATTTTGCTCATTTCTAATACAAAAGGAATGAAAGTTTTGGAATCTGCAGTATTTCCTTTAAAGGTTTCGATATGAATAGGAATACCATTTTCATCTGTAGCCATACCAACAACAACTTGGTCCTCTTTAAATTTTCCATCTTTTGAATAACCACTATGTCTAAGACCTAAACGTGAAAAACTTTCAAAATACATAGTTGTTGAATCATAGAAAACTAGTTCAACTTTTCTTGATGTATTTTTAATAACTTTTTCGTTAATTCTTTTTAATAAGTTTTCTTTATTATCATAGATAAGATCTAATAAGGCATAATAACTATCTTTGCTAGTGTTTGGAGCATCTTCGTATTTATACTTATTTTTATGTATTGAAATATAACTATTTGCATCAATTATTCTGCTTGCAATTGTGTATTTTAGAATTTTATTAAGCTCTTTATGTCTTGTTTTTGGGAGTGCATCAAATATTTCAAATTTATTAATCAAATCATAAAGGATATTTATCCCATAGTTTACATTGTAAACTTCTGTTTTTGAAGAATTTAATGCAAACATAATACTTTGCTTGATTTTTTCTTTTGAATCAGTAATTGATAATGTTTCACAAACATTTTTTATTACATTTATCGGATCTGATGATAGCTCTTCTAATTTTTCTAATCTACCAATACCAACTTGGTTACCATATCCTTTTCCATAACCATTTGATGTTGCAATAGAAATATATGTGTGATCTTTTCTTTTGTGTTTGATAACTATAAACTTATTTTTCATGTCTATATTATACCATTTTATACAAGTAATACAAGTAAATAAAAGGACTTTTTTAGAAGTAAATTAAAAATCCATATATCGTAGATATATGAATCTTAATTAATTTGAATTTTTACAGATTTTTTGAACTAAAACTCCGAAACTCAGGAAAAAATTAGGTTACCCTAATTAATTATTTATCAAGAAATTGTTCTAAATATTTAGCAAGTCCACTTTGAGCACATGTAAATTCTGTTACATCATCAGCAATATCTTTTAATTCTTGAACTGAGTTTTGCATTGCAACTAATGTACCAATTTTACCTTTTGTTGAAGCGTCATTCATTGAATCTCCAATGTGCATTGCGTTTTTTGGATCAATTCCTTTTGAAAGACAATATCTAAGTTCTTCATCACCTTTTGAACAATTTGCTTTAGTGATTTCTAAAATATTATTTTTTGAACCTGAAAGAGAAACTTCTAAAACACCCTCAAATTTCTTTTGTCATTTTTTAGCTAATTTTTGCATTTTCTTAGCTGATAAAGATCAAACAAGTGCTTTATAAACTGGAAAATCATTTTTGTATTCTTTATATGAATGCGCATTTGCTTTTCCAAATCCCATAAATCATCTCATGATACGGTTTTTAACATAAGCTTGTTCTCTAGCATTTGAGTTATAAACTACAAAACAGAAGTTTTTAGATAATTCATCAAATAAAGCTTGAGCAACTTCTTTAGGCATGATTTCTTCGTTTACTATTTCACCATTTTCAACTGTTTTAGCCCCGTTTCAAGCTATATAAGTTTCACTTCCTGTGATTCCTTTAACAATTCCGGCTGTTTTAGGTGAAACACCTCTACCAGTAGCAATAACTACAGGAATAGTTTTATTTAATTCACTAAGAATTTGTTTAGTATATGGAGTAGCATTTCTAAGTCAAAATTCTTTTTCAGGTGTATCAAGTGTTGTTCCATCTAAGTCGATAAAAATAATTTCTGGTTTTTTCATATTTACTCCTTAAAAATAATATTTAAATTATACTAAGGAAAAGCAGTTATTTTACATAAAAAAATATAAATTCTAGAATTTTTAGCTTTAAAATTCAATAGTTTTAGCAATAAAAATTTCTTATAAAAGAATAGTAAAAATATTTCTAAATTAGCTTGAATTTTTCTCTAGCTTATTTTAGGAAAAAATGTAAAATATGGTTACATATTGAGTTGGAATTTTTGAACATTAAACTTAATGTGTTAAATTATCAAAAATTTAAAAGGAATATTATGAAAAAAACTTTATTTGATGAAAAAGAATATTTAGATAAAGTACATGCTTGATGACGTGCTGCTAACTTTTTATCAGCAGCTCAAATCTACTTAAGAAATAACCCTCTTATGAAAGGTGGATTAAAAGCTGAAGACGTTAAGATGTACCCAATCGGTCACTGAGGAACAATCCCAGGACAAAACTTAATTTATGCTCACTTAAACCGTGTTATTAACAAATATGGTGTAAACATGTTCTATATTGAAGGACCAGGACACGGAGGTCAAGTTATGATTTCTAACTCATACCTTGACGGAAGTTACACAGAATTATTCCCTGAAATCACACAAGATGAAGACGGAATTAGAAAAATGTGTAAAAGATTCTCATTCCCTGGTGGAACTGCATCACATGCTGCTCCAGAAACACCTGGATCAATTCACGAAGGTGGAGAATTAGGTTACTCATTATCACACGCAACAGGAGCTATTTTAGATAACCCTGATATTATTGCTGCTGCAGTTATCGGAGATGGTGAAGCTGAAACAGGTCCTCTTGCTGCTGGATGATTCTCATCATCATTCATTAACCCAGTAAATGACGGTGCTGTATTACCAATTATTCACATTAATGGTGGAAAAATTTCTAACCCAACAATTTTATGTCGTAAAACAAATGAAGAAATTACTTCAATGTTAGCTGGATTCGGATGAGAAGCAATTATTGTTGAAGCTAATGTATTCGACCAAGAAGGTGTTCACCAATTAATGGCTGATGCATTTGACAAAGCTGTTGAAAGAATTTTAGAAATTCAAGCTGAAGCTAGAAAAAAACCAGCTGAAGAAGCTACAAGACCAATTTGGCCTGCACTTGTTGTTCGTACACCAAAAGGATGAACATGTCCACACAAAATTAATGGACAAACATACGAAGGAAGCTTTAGATCTCACCAAGTTCCACTTCCTGTTACATCAGAAAACCCAGAATTATTAGGTGAATTAGAAGCATGATTCAAATCATACCGTCCAGAAGAATTATTCGACGAAGACGGAAAATTCAAAAAAGAATATGCTGAAATCGCTCCTAAAGGTGACAAGAGAATGGCTATGCAACCAATCACAAATGGTGGTGTAAACCCAAGAGCTCTTAACTTACCAAACTGAAAAGAATTCGCATTAGAAATCAAAAAACCAGGTGAATTTAAAGATCAAGATATGGTTATTGCTGGAAACTGATTTGCTGATGTTATTAAGAGAAACCCAGATAACTTCCGTGTATTTGGACCAGATGAAACAAAATCAAATAGATTATTCGCAGTACTTAAATTAACAAACAGACAATGACTTGAAAGAGTTGATGCTGAACTTGATGAAGCTGTTGGACCAGTTGGAAGAGTTATCGATTCACAACTTTCAGAACACCAAGCAGAAGGATTCTTAGAAGGATATGTTCTTACAGGACGTCACGGATTCTTCGCATCATATGAATCATTCTTAAGAGTTGTTGACTCAATGTTAACACAACACATGAAATGACTTGCTAAAGCACGTAAAATTTCATGAAGAAATGATTACCCATCACTTAACGTTATTGCTACATCTACAGCATTCCAACAAGACCACAACGGATACACACACCAAGATCCAGGTATTTTAGGACACTTAGCTGACAAGAAACCAGAATTAATTCGTGAATACTTACCAGCTGATGCTAACTCATTACTTGCTGTTTTAGATAAAGCATTTACAGAAAGAGATGTAATTAACCTTATCGTTGCTTCAAAACAACCTAGAGACCAATTCTACAACGTAGAAGAAGCTCAAGAATTAGTTGATAAAGGACTTAAAGTTATTGACTGAGCATCTACAACAAAAGAAGGTGAAGAACCAGACCTTGTAGTTGTTGCATCAGGTACAGAACCAAACTTAGAAGCTTTAGCAACAGTTTCAATTCTTAACAAACACTTCCCAGAAATGAAGATTAGATTTGTTAACGTAGTTGATTTATTAAGATTACGTCACCCAAGTATCGATCCACGTGGATTAAGCGATGAAGAATTCAACGCAATCTTCACAGAAAACAAACCTGTATTATTCGCATTCCACGGATTTGAAGGATTAATTCGTGACATCTTCTTCTCACGTAAAAACCACAACTTATTCGTACACGGATACAGAGAAAATGGTGATATTACTACATCATTCGACATTCGTTTAATGTCTGAAATGGATAGATTCCACATGTCTATTACAGCTGCTAATGCAGTATATGGTGATAGATCACAAGAATTCGTTGAATTAATGAATGAAAAAATCGCATACCACAACAGATACATTAAAGAAGTTGGAATTGACATTGATGAAGTTAGATACTGAAAATGAGAAGGTCTTAACAAATAATTCAATTTTAAATACTAGTTACATAGCTAACTAGTATTTTTTCTGCAAAAATTTATATTACTTGCTGCAAGTCATTAAATTGATATAATAAACAAAAGCAAAAAGGAAGTCATATGTTAAAAATTATTAATCACCCTTTAATTGATATTAAACTTACAAAAATGCGTGATAAAAATCAAGACCATTTAGTATTTAGAAATAATTTAAATGAAATTGCTTCATTAATGGTGTATGAAATTTTAAGAGATTACCAAACTAAAGAAAAAGAAATTATTACACCATTAAATCAAAAATTTAATGGAAAAACTTTTGATAAAGAAATAGTTTTAGTACCTATTTTAAGGGCTGGACTAGGAATGGTAGATGGGATTTTAAACCTAGTTCCACAAGCTAGAGTAGGACATATTGGAATGTATCGTAATGAAGAAACACTTCAACCTGTTCCATACTTTTATAAAATGCCTGAAGTAGATAAAGATTCATTAATTATTGTTGTAGACCCTATGCTTGCGACAGGAAATTCGGCTGTGGAAGCAATAAAAGTGCTTCAAAATGATGGATTTAATAACATTCAATTAGTTTGTTTAGTAGGGGTACAAAATGGTGTGCAAGCTGTCGAAAACGCCTTTGGTAAAGACTTTAAAATATATTTAGCATCACTAGATGATAAATTAAATAAACAAGGATATATTGAACCAGGTTTAGGAGATGCTGGGGATAGAATTTTTGGAACTAAGTAAAAAGTAGCTGGAAATATGGAATGTTCCAGCTTTTTGTCACTAATATAAAGGTAAAATGACTTTTTAACTTTTATAAGAGTATAATCAAATTAAGGAATATAAAAATATTCCCTAGAATAGAGAGTTAAAAGTGAAAAATAAAGATAAGTTATTATCAATCTTAATTTTAGTATTTTCATTCATTGCGTTAATATTAATGACTTTACCAAGTCAATTAGATGTTACTAATTATTGTGTAGATCCTAATTTGAAAGACCATTCTACAATAACAAAAGTGTTTACATCATTTTGAAATACTGATTGATTTATAAAAGGCAATATTCAAAGTCCTTTTGCTGCAACAACTGCTTATTTGTTTTTAGCATTTACTATATGTTATGTTTTTATAATTGTATTAAAAGACAATAAGTGATGAAAACTAGGGTTCAAAATAGCAGGATATATTTTCTTAGTTTCATCAATAATTTTAATGATTGTTATACTAAGTTTTGTGAATATCGATTTAAAACTAGAATATACAAAATATGGTTTAACTCCAGTATTTATTATTATATTCATGCTACTTAGCGGGCTTACATTTATTTGCTCAGATCTAAGAAAATATTTCAAAATTAATGAAAAAGCAATTTGAAAAGATGAAGGTACAAAATAATCAAATATTCTAATATAGCCGCAAGTTTTAGCGGTTTTTTATTTATATAAACAGCTTTTGATACTATAAAAAGTTTGTGTAAATTAAAAAATGTGGAATGTTCCAGCTTTTTATGTTAATAATGCGGTAAAATGACTTTTATTTTTTTATAAGAGTATAATCAAAGTAGGGAATATAAAAGATATTCCCTAGAATAGAGAATTTATTAGTGAAAAAACGTATATTAACTTCACTGCTTTTAGGTTCGATATCGTTACCGCTAATTTCCGCAGTTTCTGTTTCAACAAACATGAAAACAGAAGAAGAAATTAAAATATTAAATGATATATCACAATTTGAAAGTAATAACAATATTCAAAATGTTGTTATTAATAATATTTACACACTTAATAATGATGAATTATTATTAATTCAAAAAGATGATAGTACTGGGCTGTATATCTATGATAAACAGTCAGGTTTTTATTTAGAAAAAGTTCCAAATGCTAAAGTAAATTTACCAAAAAATAAGAAATTATTTTATTTTGGTCCAATGAATTACTATTTTCAAGAAAATAATGAATTAATTCATATTGTAGATAAAAACATTAAATTAAGTTTTGAAGAAGCAAATGAAATTAATAATGATTTTTCTAAAAAATTAAATTTAATCAGATTAAATTATTTAAATGGTCAAAGAAAAAATCTAAATAAAAATGATGGATGAACCTATAATCCAAATGATTTTAATAATTATAAAGGCAATTTAATTAAAGAGGGTAATGCTTGGTATGTACCAGGATATTTATATTTTAGAAATGATCCATTCCCAGAAAACACTAATGGTAATTGTGGGTATGTAGCATCAGCGATTTTATTAAATTGATGAAATAAAACAAAAGAAAAAATCATTCCAGATAAGTTTTTAGATAATTCAGGAAATTTAATCACTTATGGATATACTTTAGTTGATGAATTATTAGCTATTGGTAAGAAAATGGGTTATGATGAAACAACTTATTCAGGAAAACAAACAGCAAAAATCCTTAATAAATTTTGTCAAAAATACAATATTAAAGGTTCATCATGATGACACTTATTTAATACAGGACTTATTACTGAAATCATAAAAGGTTACCCAGCTATCGCTATGGGAAAATTCAGATATTCTACAGTCGATCCAAATGATAGTAATTTTGATCATAATATTCATACCGAAAAAAGATTAAACAAAGGTCATGTGGTAGTAGTTTATGGTATGACTGATGATTATTATATTGTCAACTATGGATGACGTGGATTTGAAAATGTTTATTTATATGATCACTTATATGGTGGTTCAGTATTCTTTAGATTGAAAGGATAAAAATGATGAAAGATAAAAATAAATTAATATTTATTTTAACAATGGTATTTTCATTTATTACACTAATTTTATTCACATTCCCAGATCAATTACAAGCTGTTGTAGCAGGTGGTAAAGGTAACAAAATATTTTTATCATTTTGGGATTCAGGAGAATATCAAAGCGCAATGTTTATGCCGTTAGCAAATTGTGCAGCTTATTTTTTCCTTATTTTCACATTTAGTTGTATATTTGAATATATCTTAAAAGAAAACAGAATTTGTAAGATTGCATTTAGAACTTTATCATGATTAACAGGATTGTGTTCAATTGCATTTATGATTGCTGTTTTTGCAACAATTCCAATTGATGCAAAATTACAATATACTAAATTTGGATTAACTCCAGCATTTGTCTTTATATTCTTATTATTTAGCTTTAATACATTTATTTGAAATGATTTAGCAAAATTCTTTAAAATTAATGAAAAAGCAATTTGAAAAGATGAAGCTGTTCAAAATGCTTAGTGTGTAACTTTGTTCTTTAAATTTTCAGGCTACTCATAATAATGAGTAGTTTTTCTTATCATTTTATTTATTTAAATATCTATCAGAAGAAAAGTTTTTTAATTCTCAATCTAGTTTTTTCGAATTAGGTTCTAAATCATTAACTATTTTTCAAAAGAATTTATTATGTCCAGCACTTCTAGTAGGATTTAGAACTCTAATAATATGATGGGAAGCTTCATGAACTGCTAAATATTTTAGAACTGATAAAGGAAATACGTGTGATAAAAATACATATTTAATTAAAGGAGCTTTAGTTTTAGCGTTTTTACTATAATAAATACCATAATAATTACTTTGATTAAATGAAATTTCCACACTAGGGTATAAATATCCGTTTGGAATTTTGTTTTGAAAACATTCAGTAGTGAATTGTTGCAATATTTTTAATAATTCATCTTTAATAAATTCTTTAACAATTGAATAAATATAATTCTTATCATCTTGTTTATTAGCACTTGCATCAAGGGTTTTCCATATTTCATTGTTGCTAAGTTTCTTAATAATTATAAGACCAAAATTTTTATAAGTATAAGAATACATTTCACCTAAAAACATAAATTCGTTATAGTCGCAACTTAACATATAACCATAATATTCGCCCATTCTTTTAAGATATGCACCCATAATTTTATCTGGATTAATTAAGTTGTTTTTGTTTAGTACAATACTAAAAACACCATCTTGAAAACTGCGTTTCGCATATGAATTAATATTGTCATATTTTAGTAAATAAGGAATGGTTTTATTCTTGTATTGAATTTGTCTTTGTTCATATCCTTGGTATTTATCTTTTTTCATAAGTAAATTATAAAATATAGTTACTTGAATTTATGAATTTTTCAAAAAATATCCCGAAATGGGATATCTTAATTGCAATGTGCATTGCAACAGAAAAAATATCTGGAAAAATTCCGGATATTTTTTAAACCCCTAAAATTTACTTTTATTTTTAAAAAATTTGTTTTTTGCTGTATTCGATTTTCTTTTTAAATTGTTTCTGATAAAAAAGCGTTCATCACCTGGTATTGGTGTCCATTTATCCTTATAATAATTTCAGTCATAGAATAGTTCATCAGCTGATTGTCAATTGAAAATTTCCCTAGGCATATTATTTATTTCATTTTGTACAGCCAATATTTCTTCTTCAGAAATATTATTAAAATTTGTGCCTTTTGGAAAGAATCTTCTAACTAAACCATTAAAGTTTTCGTTTCCTCCTTTTTGAAATGAAGCATATGGGTCTGCACGATAAATAATAATTTGAAGCCTATATCCTAGATAAAAAAGTTTTGAGAACTCAAATCCATTATCAGCTGTTATGCTTTTAACATTTAATTGTTTTTCTCTAATTAAATTTCATAAAACCTCTGCAACATTTCATGGATTTTTACCCTTTATCTTTTTAATTATTCCGTATCTTGTTTTTCTTTCTGTAAAAGTTAACAAGTTATAGTTTTCCTTTCCGGATTTTCCAACGATAAAATCAACTTCTCAATGACCGAATTCTGACCTATCATTTATTTTCTGAGGTCTAGTTCAAAATGGTCTAACTCATCTTGCACCAACTAGAAATTCAACTGCACTCTTAGTTCTTTTTCCTCCTTTTTTATAATGACGTCTCAACCTATCTTCTTTTGTTATTTCTCAAGCGTTTGAATTTATCCAATTAAAAACAGTTCTATATGAAGGAAATTCAAAATTATAATTAAACTTAATATATGTATGTGTCAGTTTAACTCCAAATGAACGTTTGTTAAATTTATCTATAAAAACATTTGTAAAATTTGGATATTTTTCGATTTTATTGCGCAACTTAAAATAATATTTTCACTTATTTCTCATATCATGTTTATATTGTGCGTATTCAGCCGTATACCCGTATAAATCAGCATTGTATGTAATTTCTCTAGATATAGAGCTCTTTGAAAATCCAGTAATTTTCGCAATTTCAGATATACTAAAATTTTCTTTTAACAAAGCTTCTATTACACATCTTACTTTTGCTGTAATTCTTGTATAATGTATGCGAAATCCTTTCTCAGGGGTTTTCAGTGGAGCGCAAAAAAGTGCTCCACTTTTATTATAAACTAATAAAAGTGTTGCACTGCATATTGCAATCGAGCTATCCCGAAATGGGATATTGATTATTTATCTTCTTTTTGGTCTTGTTCGACTTCATTATATCTAGCTTGAGCTTGTTTTGTATATTTATAAATTAAAGTTGCAAGCTCTTGTTTGCTCATATCTTCATAACCAGAAATGTTTAAGATTTGAGCCATTTGGAATAATTGATTATTAGGGATTTCAAGTAATTTTTTAACAGCTTCTTGTTGTTCAAGACTTTCACGATTTTCAGTAGTATTTTGTTTATTAGCTGTATTTTGGTCTTTACCTTCTTGATGTGATTGAGCAAGTTCTTCATCTTGCTGTTCTTGAATATTTTCAGAAGACATAGCAGCATTCATTTCAGCAGCCATTTCTTGTCCGAACATTCCAAAGATATCAAAAGGATTTTTTCCTTCTTTCATCATTTTAGCGTATTGTGATTGAATTTTCTTTCATTGAATTGCTTGTTGTAAACCTATAAACATTCTAACAATTATTGACATTTGTCTTGCAGGGAATATTCAAGCTAAAATATTAACGATTGCATAAAACAATGAAATAATAAATAAAGCAATACTATAACCTGCATAACTTTGCATTGAAGGTTGTTGAATAAATTGAGTCAAGTTAAGTAAATTATAAAGTGCTAGGAAAAAAGTTACCATGTAAATTGTTCTAGGATATCTAGCATAAGATTTTTCATTTGTTGCTTTAACTCATCCAGAAACAACTAAATATTCTAATCAAACAAAAATAAATGCAAATACAACGTTTTGAATAATGTTGTAGATTAAAAGATTATTCTGAATTGCACCTTGAGCATTGTTTTTGATTATAGCTGCATAGAATTTGTCAGCTTGCTCTGTTCCTTCTTTAAAATAACCGTATTTTGAAATTAAATCAAAGTTAACTGATGTAATAATGATGTTAGCTAAAATTAGAGCTAATGCACAGGCAAGTGAAGCAAATAAGATTCAAACTCACATAGTAAAATATTTTTTATATTTTTCATAAAGTTGAGCTTCATCTTGAAAATCATAAGGATTAAATTTTCTCATATTAAAAAACATATTACCTCCTATTTTGTACTTTCTTCTTGAATAAATTTATCAAAATCAAAATCAGCTACATCAAATTCTTTAGGTGGTTTTGAGAAAAATACCATTTCTTTTTGTGTAATTGGGTGGATAAAGGTTAATTTATAAGCATGTAATCTTTGACCTTTATCATCAATAGCTTTGTTGTAAACTGGATCTCCATAAACTGGATTTTTAATGTGAGCCATATGTACTCTAATTTGGTGTGTTCTACCTGTTTCAAGTTCACATTTCACAAGTGATTTAGGTAATCCATCTAAATAAAATGCTTTGAGTAAAGTTACATAAGTAACAGCTGGTTTTGAATTTCGATTAGTAACTTCCATTTTTAATCTATCTTTACTTGAACGACCAATTGGGAGAACTAATTTAAGTTTAGAATTTTCAATAACACCGTCACAAATAGCTAAATATGAACGTTTAATGCTATGAGTTGCGAACATTTCAGCTAGTAAGTTATGGGCTTCATTAGTTTTAGCTACAATTAAAAGTCCGCTAGTATCTTTGTCAATTCTATGTACGATCCCTGGGCGAAGTAGCCCGTTTTCATTTGATAAATTATTTTTAAAATGATAAAGTAATCCATTTACTAAAGTATCATCATAATGACCTGGAGCAGGGTGCACTGTAAGACCACTTGGTTTGTTTAAAACACATAAGTAATCATCATCATATAAGATTTCTAGTTCCATTTCTTTAGGTTCTACTTTAATTTCTTTATCAATTACTTTAGTAATTTTAATTACCTGACCTTCACGTACTGTGAATTTAGGTTTATTTACTAAAATATCATCAACATAAACGCAATGTTGTTCAACTAAAGACTTAATATCATTTCTGGAAATATCACTATTATTTGATACATATTTATCAAGTCTTTCTGAGTATTTTACTTCTATTTCTTTCATAGTGTAATTATATAAGTTTTTTATAAATAAAAAAGCTATCAAAAGCACTTGCTGTTAAGGTTAGAAGAAGCTGTATTTTTGTAGAAAAATACTTATTTGCTTATGTTTTAGGCTTAAGCGAAGGCATTTTGTTAAATTTCATTTTGCTTAATTTTAATTACATATTGTATAATTAAACTATGTTAGATTTTTTAGAAAAAAGAATGCAAAAAAGCTTAGCTAAAATGGCTAAAAAAACCACATTAAATGAAGAAGATATTCAAGAAGTTACTCGTGAAGTAAAACTTGCACTACTTGAAGCTGACGTTAACCTTAGAGTGGTTAAGGAATTTATTAACAATGTTAAAGCAAAAGCACTTGAAGATGGTGTGATTATTGGAAAATTAAACCCTTCGCAACAAATGATTAAAATTTTCCATGATGAGCTTGTTAATGTACTTGGTGGTAAAACTCAAGAAGTTAAAATTACTAAAAAACCATACATTATTATGATGTGTGGACTTCAAGGTTCAGGGAAAACTACAGCAACTGCAAAACTTGCTTATTTCTTTAGAAAGAAAAAACATGTTGCTAATCCACTTGTAGTAGCTGCTGATATTTATCGTCCAGCCGCTGTGGATCAACTTGTGACTCTTGCAAAAGGGATTCAAGTAGATTATTTCCAACAAGGTGTAGATGTACCAGCTGAAGAAATTGTGCAAAATGCCTTAAAACAAGCAGAAGCAAATAAAAATGATTTAATTATTATCGATACTGCTGGTAGACTTGCAATTGATGAAAAATTAATGAATGAACTTGCTAATATTAAATCAATAGCACATCCAGATGAAATTTTATTTGTTGCTGATGCTATGTCAGGTCAAGATATTATTAATGTTGCTACAGCATTTAATGATAAATTAAAACTTAGTGGTGTAATTATTACAAAACTTGACTCAGATGCTCGTGGCGGAGCTGCTCTTAGCCTTCGTCAAGTACTTAATGTTCCGATTAGATTCATTGGTACAGGTGAAAAAACTTCTAATTTAGAAGTTTTCCACCCAGATAGAATGGCTGATAGAATCCTTGGAATGGGTGATGTAATGACACTTATTGAACAAGCTTCTGAAGCAATTGATGAAGATAAAGCTAAAAATATGGTGGAAAGAATTTTTGCTGGTCAATTTACTCTTGATGATTTAATGGAGCAAATTAAGCAAATGAAACAACTTGGTAAATTCTCAAAAATTCTTAAAATGCTTCCAGGTGGGTTATCCGCTAAAGTTAGTGAAGAAGAAATTGATAAAGCTGAAGAAAAAATGCAGTTATATCAAATCTTAATGTCTTCAATGACTAAAAAAGAAAGAAAGAATCCTAAATTATTAAAACAAGCTTCACGTAAAGAAAGAATCCTTAAAGGTAGCGGTAGAAGTGCTCAAGAATACAATAAATTACTTAATGATTTTGATGCTATGAGCAAGAAAATGACAGATTTAGCTAATAACTTTAAGAAAACAGGTGGATTCGGAGGATTTGGTGGTTTTTAACCACTTTTTCTTATGGAAAAGAACTATATAGTACTTGATATTGAAACTACCGGTCTTTCACCGAAAAATTGTGAAATTACCGAAATCGCTGCAATTAAAGTAATTGATGGAAAGATTGTTGATGAATTTTCTGAATTAATTTGTATTAAAGGGGATTTACCAGCTTTTATTACACAAAAAACTCATATAACAAAAGCGATGTTACATGGAAAACGTGATGTTAAATATGTACTTGCAGATTTTTTAGATTTTATTCAAGACCTTCCACTTGTTGGACATAATATTATAAATTTTGACTATGGATTTTTAGATTATTTTGCACAAAAAGAACTATCTCGTAGTATTAAAAATGAATTAATAGATACATTATATTTAGCTCGGCAAAATTTATCTTTACCTAGAAATACTCTAGGTCATTTATGTGATTATTATGATATTAAATATTCAGCAGAACAAAATCATAGAGCTCTTGCGGATGTTATTTGTACACAAAAAGTTTATGAAAAATTAACTTTTAAACCTAGCACGCAGGTAAATAATGCTAAAAGAGTAATAAGTTATGATTATACTGTTGAAAATAATAAACCAGATTTAACAGCTAGAATTATGGATTCAAATTTATTAGAAGAATTTAATATTGTATTAACAGGAAATATGCCTTATAGTAGAAGTAGTATTGAAAATATAATTACTTCTAATGGTGGTAGAGTAATGAACACAGTTTCAAAAGCAACATCATTTGTTGTTTATGGAGATATGTCTACTCCTACAAATAAGTACAAAAAAGCTATTGAAAGAAATGTCAGAATAGTTGGATTTGATGCTTTTAAAGCTTTATTAGAAGAGCTAAAAATCATAGATTAAATAATGCTACATTAATAATATTTTGATATTATATTATTAATGTAATTGCCGTCATAGCTCAGCAGGTAGAGCACTTCCATGGTAAGGAAGGGGTCGCTGGTTCGAGTCCAGTTGTCGGCACCATATGGTCCGTAAGGATCGTTTTTTTGTCAAAAAAATGCAAGCAATGCTTGCGAATTATTTCTCTTCAAGTACATAGGTTTTGTAATTATCTATTAACATATGAGGATCAAAATCATATCCATCTAAAAATAAGTTATCTTTGCTAAGAATAATATATTTATAAATAAAATATTTTTTGTTTTTAACTTTATAGCTTTTTGATAGAAAAAATCAAACATGACCACCACCGATGGATAGATTTAAAGGTCTTTCTGAATATTTATAATTATAAAATTCTGAATCTTTTAAATAAATGAATTTATGCTTACCAAAAATTAAATCAATTTGTTGTGCTTGATTATTATTTAAATCTAATTTATTATCAAATAATTTTTCATTCGGAAAACTTGAATTAAGATTTTCTCATTCTTTTAATAATTTTTTAGGTTTTCTAACATAAATTTGATAATAAACAGCCACAATTATTAATGACATAATATTGAGAAATAATAATGCTGTACATACAATTTGACCAGCAGAAATATTTAATGATATAAACACTATTAGTAGTATTACTAAAATTGAAAATATGGAAATACAATAAATAAATGTCGGAATTATAAATTTATTTCGTATTCTTTTTCATACTTCTCAAGTTCCATCAAAAAAGAGTTGTTGTAATTTAGTTTCATTTCACAAGAGACCTCTACGGAATCTATAAATTTGATAGTAAAACAGCATGTTTTCGCTTTTAAAAATAAAACCTATTGTTAAATAAAGTATCACATCAAAAAGCATATAACCTCCTTATATAAAAATTATAAGTAGAAATTAAATAAAAAAATTAATTTTCAGTATTTATTTCTGCATATATTTACTTTAGAATAAAGTAAAATTTAAGTATTAATAATGAGGTTAAAATGAATCAAAAAGATTTAAATTTAAGCGAAGAAGATACAAAAAGAATTTATATAACTCCTGTATTGGAATCACCATCTAAAAACTGAAAAGATAGTATTGAAATGGAATTTCCAATTTCAGATGGAAAAATTATTACTAATTCTGAAACAACAACTAGAAAACATCCTAAAAAAGCTGATTATGTCTTGAAATCTAAACAAGGTCAATTACTTGCTGTAGTTGAAGCTAAAGCTTTTAAATATGATGATTCCGAAGGTATTCAACAAGCTAAAGAATATGCTAAGAAATTAGATGTTCCTTTTTGCTATGCTTCTAGTGGTCATGGATTTAGAGAAGTTATTTTTGATGGGGATACTTACCAAGAAAGAGATATTGAATTAAATCAGTTTCCTTCTCGTGAAGAATTAACTCAAAGATTTTTAGAAATTAAAAAAAATATCAAAGCTGAAAACTTAGATTTTATTAACTATAAAGCTTCCGTAAGTGATTCAAATGGTAACAAACCTAGATATTATCAAAGAAGAGCTATCAATAGTGTTTTAAATGCTATAGCAAATGGTCAAAAGCGTATTTTACTAGTTATGGCTACAGGTACTGGTAAAACATTTGTTGCAAAAAGAATAATCCAAGCAATTAATGCTAATAAGCCAAATACTAGAATATTATTCTTATGTGATAGGGATGCACTTGCTAGCCAAACTATGAAAAGTTTTTCTAGTTTTGGAAATAAATTAATTCGTATTGTTAATGATAAAAAGTATGGATATGATACAGCTGCTGAAATTTATGTTGCTTTATATCAACAATTAACCCCTAAAGATAATGTAAATCCTTTATTAAATTACAAAAAAGATTTCTTTGATTACATAATTATTGATGAATGTCACCGTGGTTCAGCAAATGAAAACTCTGAATGAAGAAATATTTTAGAATATTTTGATTCAGCTACTCAAATAGGATTAACAGCAACACCAAAAGAAAGTGAAGACACTTCTAATAGATTATATTTTGGCGATCCTATTTATACCTATTCTTTAAAAGAAGGAATTGATGATGGATATTTAGCACCATATATGATTTTTCAAATTGAAATGGATGATGTTGAGAAGGCTGCAAATACAGTTGGACAAGTAGATAATAATGGTGTATTAATTGAACAAGCCCCAAGTGAAGGTCAAATGAACCGAAGTTATTTCTATAAAGAAAGAAATAGAACAGTAGCTAGAGAGATAACTAATTATTTACAAAAGTATGATCCGTATGCTAAAACTATTGTCTTTTGTAAAAATGATCAACATGCTTTAGATATGCGTGATGCACTTGCAGAAATGAATGCTGAAGAAATGTCTAAAGCTAATAAGTTATCTAAAGATTATATTGTTCGGATTACATCAAATGATGAAGAAGGTAAAAAACAAATTGAGAACTTCTGTGATCCGTTTGAAAAATATCCTGTAATTGCAACTACAGCTGAGTTGCTTTCAACTGGAGTAGATACTAAAACAGTTAAGTTAATTGTTTTAGATACAGAAGTTAAATCTGATATTAAACTTAAACAAATTCTTGGTAGAGGAACTAGAGTATTTATTTATCAAAATGAAGAAATGCAACAAGAATTCAAAGATAAAACTAATTTTGTAATTATGGATTTTGGTAAATCTACTGATTTACTTAAAAATGATGAATTCTTTGCTTTACCAGATGTAATTTATAGCGCTAAATTATCTAGTGTTAATAGTGTAATATCGGAAGCATTTGAATCTAGAGATTTTGCTCCTAGAGTAAAAAATGTTGTAGATGGTGAAAAGGTTTATGTAACTAATAAAAATGTTTTAACACTGGGTGAAGATTTTGCACTTACTAGTGAAAAATATCTTGAATTAGCTAAAGAAAGAGTTCTAAATATATATCCTACTTTAGAAGAGTTTAATAATGCTTTGCTTTCTCTTGATATAGCTAGAAAACCACTATTTATTAATGATTTAATTGCAAAAGCTGAGTTAAATATTGATTTAATTAAAGATTATAAAAATATCAATGATAATATTGAAAATTTTGATATTATCAGACTTATTTCTTATAATGTTTTACCTAAAACTAAACAAGGTAATATTAAACTAATTAAAGAGTCTAAATTATTTAATTCTTTAAATGAACAACAACAAGAAGTTGTTGATAAGTTACTAGATAAATATTTAGAAAATGGTATTAATGATTTAATTAGTTTACAAACACTTGAATTAGATCCGCTTAGCAATTATGGCGGAATGAAAAAGATTATTGAAATCTTTGATGGTAGAGATAAATATAATGAATTAATTAATAACTTATTAAAAATAATTATTTAAAGGAGAATCATGAGTATAAGTAATTTTGTTAAAAGAATGCAAGATACTATGCGTGCTGATGCTGGTATTAATGGTGATGCACAAAGAATTGAGCAAATGGTATGGATGTTATTTCTTAAAGTATATGATGCTAAAGAAGCTAATACATGAGAAATACTGGAACCAAATTATACTTCTATAATTCCAGAGAAGTATAGATGAAGAAATTGAGCTAAAAGTGATATGACTGGGGATACATTATTAAACTTTGTTAATAATGAATTATTTCCTACATTAAAAAACTTAGAAGTTAAAGATAACGACCCTGTTAAGAAAAGAATAGTTCTAGATGTATTTGCTGATGCAAACAACTATATGAAAGATGGTGTAGCTCTTCGTAGAGCTATTAATATAGTAGATGAATTAGAACTTGATAGTAAAAGCGATCGTCATGCATTTGGGGATATTTATGAATCTATTTTAAAAGATATCCAAAATGCAGGTAATGCTGGAGAATTTTATACCCCAAGAGCATTAACAGATTTTATTGTGCAAGTTGTTGATCCTAGTTTAAAAGATACAATTGCCGACTTTGCTTGTGGAACTGGAGGATTTTTAACTTCAAGTATTAAATACTTAGATAAAAAAGTAACTTCTGCAGCTGATAGAAGTTATTTACAAAACTTTTATGGTATTGAGAAAAAACCTTTTCCACATTTACTTGCAATAACAAACTTATTACTTCATGATATTGACTCTCCTAATATCTTGCATGGAAATTCACTTGAAAGAAATGTTAGAGAATATAGTGAAAAAGAAAAATTCGATGTGGTATTAATGAATCCTCCTTATGGTGGAAGTGAAAGAAAAGAAATACAAGATAATTTCCCTTCTGATATCAGAGGAAGTGAAACAGCTGATCTTTTCATGGGTGTAATTATGTATCGTTTAAAGAAAAATGGTAAAGCAGCTGTTATTTTACCTGATGGATTTTTATTTGGAACAGATAATGCAAAAAGTAATCTGAAAAAGAAACTGCTTAGTGAATTTAACTTACATACAATAATTAGACTTCCTGGAAGTGTATTTGCTCCTTATACTTCAATAGCTACTAATATTTTATTCTTTGAGAAAAAACCTTCTAATGGAGAAGTTTGATTCTACAGAATGGATATGCCTAAAGGGTATAAAGCCTTTTCTAAAACCAAACCTATTAAATTAGAACACTTTGATGAAGTTTCTCAGTGAATTCAAAATAAACATGATATTTTAGATAATGATGGGAATAACAAAGCTAAAAGATTTAGTACTGAAGAGTTAAAAGAACTAAATTACAATTTAGATCAATGTGGTGTTCCACATGTTGAAGAAGTTATATTGCAACCTGAAGAATTAATTGCTAAATATACAAATGAAAGAAATCAAATTAACAGCAAAATTTCTAATGTATTAGATGAAATTAGTAATATTTTAGGAATTACTTTAGAGGATAAATAATGACCCCAGAACAACTTAAAAAATCAATTCTGAATTATGCTATTAGTGGAAAACTAACTAAACAATTAGATAGTGATACACCTGTAAGCAAATTACTTGAGGATATTGAAAATGAAAAACAAAGATTAATTCAAAATAATGAATTAAAACCATCTAAAACTTCTTCATTTATCTATAAAGAAAATAATAAATGATATGAAAAAATAAATAATAAAGTTGCGGATATTTCAGAAGAGATTCCTTTTGAGATACCAAATAATTGAACTTGAGTGAGGTTAGATACTATTGCAAATATTTACACTGGAGATAGTATTAATGCTACATTTAAGGCTAAAAATTTAACTAATATTGAAGAAGGTGTTCCATATATTGCGACTAAAGACATATCTTTTGATAGTGAAATAAACTATGAAAATGGTATTAAAATTCCTTTAGAATATCAAAAGATTTTTAAATTATCAAAAGCTCCTTCAGTTCTTTTATGTGTCGAAGGTGGTTCTGCTGGTAGAAAAATAGGTTTAACAAATAAAAATGTGTATTTCGGTAATAAATTAGCTAATTTCAGTCTTTACAAAGGAGAAATCAATTATCTATTTAATTTATTACAAGCATCATTTTTTAGCAACCAATTTAAATCGAATTTAACTGGTATTATTGAAGGGATTTCTTTAAATAATTTAAAAAAAATTCTCATCCCCCTTCCTCCACTTGAAGAACAACAAAGAATAGTAGATAAATTAAATGATATTTTACCTTTAATTAATCAGTATACTGAGTTATATAACTCTTTACAAGAGTTAGATAAAACTTTTCCTATTAATCTAAAGAAATCTCTACTTAATTATGCTATTAGTGGAAAAATAACTAAGCAATTAGACAGTGATACACCTGTAAGTAAATTACTTGAGGATATAAGCAATACTAAAGAAGAATTAATAAAAGAAAAGAAATTAAAAGCTTCTAAAACTTCTTCATTTATTTATAAAGACAATAATAAATGATATGAAAAAGTAAATAATAAAGTTATAGATATATCAGAACAAATACCTTTTGAGATACCTAATAATTGAACTTGAGTGAGATTAGGGGAAATTGGTATATGAAAATCAGGAAGCACTCCATTGAGAACAAAAAAGGAATATTATTTTGAAGGAAGTATTCCTTGAATAAAGAGTGGTGACTTAAATGATGATGTTTTAACTAAAACATCTGAGTTGATAACAGAAAAAGCTGTATCGGAATGTAATTTAGTTTTACATAAAAAAGGAACTATTGTTGTAGCTATGTATACAGCAACAGCAGGAAAAGTATCTATTTTAGATATAGAAGCAACAACTAATCAGGCATGTTGCGCTTGTTCATTATATATAGATGAAATGAATAAGTACTTAATGTATTATGTAATGAATATAAGAAACCAAATGTTTAAACTAGCAGAAGGAACAGTACAAAAAAACTTATCAAAAGAAAAAATTGAAAAAATCCTTATCCCCCTCCCTCCACTTGAAGAACAACAAAGAATTGTGGATAAATTGCAAGAATTACTCCCGTTAGTAGAAAAGTTAAATTAAAAATGAACTAGGATTTCTAGCTCATTTTTTGTTTACTATAATCCAAGGATTGCTTTTAGCTCTCCATATGGTTTGTAACCTAAAAAGGTAGATACTAATTGTCCATCTCTGTAAACTCTCCTGAGTTTCGGAGTTTTAAAGGTTTAAAAAACGAATAGTCCTTAAAAATAGGGCTATTCGTATTTTTTATGTCTAAATTACTTGTACAATTTTTGAAAATATTGTTTGTATTGTTTCGAAATCAGAAATATAATCTGAATTTTGAGTATTTCGTATATAAATTTCTTCTTTTATTTGACCATCAACAACTTTTACAACTTTTTCAGCTGATTTAATTGCTTTTATAACTCTTTCATTTGAAAATCTATCGATTACACCAGTATCTTTTAGAGTTTTGTTAACTGAGTAAAGTAAAAATTTCATGATAACAAGAGACATAAAACATAATAAAATATGTGCTTCAATATGTTTATCTGTTCAAACATACATAGGTCTAACTTGTAATGATGATTTCATTGTTCTGAAGTTTTCTTCAATTTGTCATTGTTTTGCATAAATTTCAACAATTTCTTCAGACGTTAAATCCATTCTCGAAGTTTCATAAATATAATAACCGTCAAATTGACTATCTTCTTGAACCTTTTTATAGTCTAATTCATAAAAAGCTTTACCTACTTTTTTGAAGAATTTGTATTTCTTTCCACCAGTTAATTTACCGGTTTCAACTAATCCATTTTTGTTTTTCAATTTATTAAAATTATCAATTAAGTTTTGTCTATCAGCTTTATCTTTTAAAGCTCTTTTTTGCTAAATGTAACTATTCTACGTCTTAATTTTCCATTAGGACGTTTTTTATTGTATAGAGAAACAATTGTTTCTTCTTTGTGTTTAAAGTTTTCATTACCTACATAGTTACTTTCATCTAAAACAAAATCTTTAAATGATTTTGCACCCGATTTTAAACGATAAGAAATTATGTAATTTATCCCTTTTTGTTCTAAAAATCTTATGTTACTTGATGTAGACATACCTATATCAGCAATTATTGTTACATTTTTTATTTCATAAATTTTGCTCATTTCTAATACAAAAGGAATGAAAGTTTTAGAATTTGCAGTATTTCCTTTAAAGGTTTCGATATGAATGGGAATACCATTTTCATCTGTAGCCATACCGACAACAACTTGGTCTTCTTTAAATTTTCCATCTTTTGAATAACCACTATGTCTAAGACCTAAACGTGAAAAACTTTCAAAATACATAGTTGTTGAATCATAGAAAACTAGTTCAACTTTTCTTGATGTATTTTTAATAACTTTTTCGTTAATTCTTTTTAATAAGTTTTCTTTATTATCATAGATAAGATTTAATAAGGCATAATAACTATCTTTGCTAGTGTTTGGAGCATCTTCATATTTATACTTATTTTTATGTATTGAAATATAACTATTTGCATCAATTATTCTGCTTGCAATTGTGTATTTTAGAATTTTATTAAGCTCTTTATGTCTTGTTTTTGGGAGTGCATCAAATATTTCAAATTTATTAATCAAATCATAAAGGATATTTATCCCATAGTTTACATTGTAAACTTCTGTTTTTGAAGAATTTAATGCAAACATAATACTTTGCTTGATTTTTTCTTTTGAAATTAGTAATTGATAATGTTTCACAAACATTTTTTATTACATTTATCGGATTTGATGATAGCTCTTCTAATTTTTCTAATCTACCAATACCAACTTGGTTACCATATCCTTTTCCATAACCATTTGATGTTGCAATAGAAATATATGTGTGATTCTTTCTTTTGTGTTTGATAACTATAAACTTATTTTTCATGTCTATATTATACCATTTTATACAAGTAATACAAGTAAATAAAAGGACTTTTTTAGAAGTAAATTAAAAATCCATATATCGTAGATATATAAATCTTAATTAATTTGAATTTTTACAGATTTTTTGAACTAAAACTCCGAAACTCAGGACAACAAAGAATTGTGGATAAATTGCAAGAATTACTCCCGTTAGTAGAAAAGTTAAATTAAAAATGAACTAGGATTTCTAGCTCATTTTTTGTTTACTATAATCCAAGGATTGCTTTTAGCTCTCCATATGGTTTGTAACCTAAAAAGGTAGATACTAATTGTCCATCTCTGTAAACTCTAGTAAATGGAATTGAACTTACAAGAGCTTCAGCGGCATAATCTCTAGATTCATCAATGTTGATTCTATAGATTTCTACACCATGTTTTTCTGCTAATTCTTCAAGTGAACCTTTGTACATTCTACATGGTCCACATCATGAAGCATAAAATACTTCAAGAAGTAAAGATGGTTTTGAAGCTAAAGCTTCATGTACTTGTTTTTTATTAGATTCATGTAACATAATTTTCTCCTTTTTTCTACATATAAATTATATAATAAATATAAAAAAAGTTATATTTTTATATTTTTTTAAGTTAAATATAACTTTTTTATATTATTAGTTTTTAGGATAAATACTTTGTAAGTCAATACTGATATCTGAATAATCATTAACTTTATCTTTTGAAATACCATAAGCTTTTAAAATATCAGGATCTAAGAAATTATAATATTCAATTAAGTTGGGACCTATTTTTTCTAGAGATAAGTAATTTGAATTATCTAATTTATTTTCAGCATTGCTCTTAAAATTTAAGATAAAACTACTTAATTCCATTTGACTAGCAAATGATGATAATTCATCAATGCTATGTAGTGAATTAAAATGTATTTCTAATTGTTTATCATCATCAATAATAGGGATAATATATTCTTTAGTTTCGATAGGTTCTTGTGGATTTATTTGTAGTTGCTTATCAGGTTGAAATACTTGATTTATATACTTTTGCATAGCTTTTAAATAATCTGATGCATTAAAAATCTTTTTATTTAAAAATCTTTCAGCTTGCAGTGCGAAAATATTTGAATAATGTGCTTTATATTCGGAATAATCTATTAAATCATTATTAGTATAATCGCCCATTAAATATTTATATTTTTGTGGTAAATAGGTAATAAATAATTGGTTGTTAATCCCCGGAAAGAAATTAAAACTTATATCGGTGTTATCACTAACATTCAGTGGGGTTGATATTTTGTAAAACTTAACCTTAATATCAGGATTGGAATTAATGTATTTTGTGATTGCATCATAATCTTCGTGTAAAAGAATATTGTTGTTTGCAATAGATTTTTCAAAAATATCTCTTAAAGATTTCTTTGCTTGAAAAGATAAAACATCACTATTATAAATTTCACTTAAATTATTACTATCTAATTTTAATTCTTGGATAGAAATACTATCTGCAACATTGCTAGATTGTGAATTGCTTCAATATGCAAGAGGTGCAAAAACAAGATTATTATTTCAAATTAAATCAGTTAATAGTTTGTTATTTTTAATTTGATATTTAGGGTATCAAGATGGTTTATCAATGACATTATTATTTATGTTTTGGATATATCAATTGTTTTCAACATCTCAAAAATCTTTATTTACAAATTTTTGATTATTATTTAGGGTTTCTAAATCTAAACATTTTAATAGATTTAACTCTATTTCTTTATGATTTTTAAGAATGTTATATGCTTGCTGATTTCAAATTGTTTTAAGATCTGGTTTATGTTTATTTATATAATTGATAGTATTTTGTTTTATATTAATTTCACTTTTATTATTAGTTGGTAAAAATTTATCTAATTGGTCAATATTAATAGGATTTATAGTTTCTTTTATACTTCTAGTTTTTGTTTCAAAGTCAATAATAGGATAATTTGCTTCTGCAGGAACTGCGATAGGCTGATATGAATGTAATATTTCTTTATTAATAAAATAATTAATGTAATTATTAATTATATTGATTTGAGCCCAATATTTTATTTTATCTTCTTTAGATAAACTATCAAATTTTATATTTTTGATATTAATATCACTAATTAATTTCTTTAAATTATTAACATAACTCGTATATGTATATTTTTTAACAAAATCTATAACATCATTTAATCCTTTGATGTCAAACAAAGTTGATATATTATTATCTAGTTTAGAATTTAATCCAGTTATAGTTAATAGTTTATTATTAATTTTCTCAATTTCAGTAGCCTCTGCAGGCTGAGGAAGAATATTAATTGGTTTTGTTTCTTTTTCTATTTTAGAACACGAAATACAAGGAGCAATACTAATAAATGAGGTAATAACTCCGGATGTTAAAATTAATTTATTTTTCTTCATAATATAATCATATTCTTTTTTAATATAAAAAACCATTTTATGGAAGTCTTTTAGAAAATGATATATACAACTATAAGCAAAGACTAAAACTAATTGTTTATTGCTAATATAAATTAGTAATAAATATCTTGTGGATAACTATGTTACTAAAAAAACAAAAAGCCAGCACAGCTGACTAAAAAAAGTATAAAAAAACAGCGGTTCCCTATTTTCACATCTCTGCTATCGTCGGCACTAGAGGGCTTAACTACTGAGTTCGGAATGGTATCAGGTGATCCCCTCTGCTATAACCACTGGAAATATTATAACACCAATTTTTATTTAGACAAATAATTTTTTAAATATTTTTCATATTTTTTAAAATCATCATTTTGATACTTTTCAAGGTATACTACAGCGATCTTTTTAAATAAGAAAATGTTTGATAATCTTTGCGCACCGATTCTTTGTGCTTCAGCTTGTCCAACAATTCTAACAAGTTTTTCAAATTCATTATTGACATCTTCTTGAGAAATTGTAAAGTCAAAATGTTTCATAATAAGAATTGTTCAGAAGTAATTTTCAATTGTAGATTTTACAACTTCGTATTTATCTCCTTTAAATTCATCTGAAAAAGCAAATTCTTTTAAATCATTTTCTACTAAATCTTCTGGGATTTTAAAAATACCTTTATTGTTTTCTAAAATTTGTGTAACAATTTTATCTCCATAAGAAAAAGCTTCATCATTTACAGTTTGTTCTAAAGTAACTTCATGAATATGGTTTTTAACATCCTCTAAAGTTTTAATATTTGCAATATTAAGTAAATGTACATTTAATTCTGTAATAGGCATTTCTTGATAATGGTAAATTACAAGTGGAGTAATTTCAAAAGTATTACCCATTTCATTAAATTGTTTAGTTTCATTCACTTTCATACCTACAAGAGCTTTTTCGACTGGATTTGCTCCTTCAAGGCTTGCTACAGCAACAAATTTTTGTGCTTCTTCATTCATTCCAACTACTTTAATATTAAATTCAACATTATCCCCACTATTAATTGTTTCTTGTGAAGATGGAATTCTAAACTTATAATTGCTCATAAATTGTTCAGTAAACACTTTAACTCTATCTGCAAAATCACTTGGTAATTTAAATTCTGCATTTGGTTTAATTTCAACACTATATGCTTCTAAATTATCTTCATAATATGTTTTAAAATTAAAACTAATTTCATCAATTGTGAATTTTAAATCACTCACAATTGGAAGGAAGTAAATTTTATCTTTGTGTTGTGCATTTTGTTGTTGCATTTCAGTATTTCTATATACCGCAACAACTTGATCAGCAGCAGTTTGTAAAATTAATGCTTGATTAATTTTTTGATCTTGTTGTTTATTTCTTTCTAAGAATTGTAATGCATCACTTTGAGCTTTAATTCATTCATCATGTGATAGCTTAATTTCTTTAGTTTCAAATTTCATTTTTCCTCATTTCTAATAGTTTAATTATATCTTAATGCAGCAAAAAGCTTTCACAAAATTTAGCAATTAAGCACCTTATTTGCTTAAATATAAACTTTAAGCAAAATTAAAACAATATATAATTAATTTACTATGAAACAAAACACACAAAATAATGAAAAAATCTCAAGCAAAGAGCAAGCTAAAGCTAGAATAATATACTTAACTAATTATTTAAATGAACTAAATAATGCTTACTATAATTTGGATAATCCTCAAGTTGAAGACTATATTTATGATCAATTACTTAGAGAACTTGAAGAGTTAGAAATTAAGTATAAAGATTTAATTCAACCTGATTCTCCAACTAAAAAAATAGGAGGAGTACCACGGATTGATTTTCCTAAATACAGACACCAAAAACCAATGTTATCTTTAGCGAAAGCTTATAGTTTTGAAGAAATTGCAAAATTTGTCTCTGATATTAAATCGGAACTTCCTAGTTATGATACTGATTTTAATCTTGAACCTAAAATTGATGGTTTATCAATTTCATTAATTTATAAGCAAGGTAAATTAATTCGTGCTGTAACTAGAGGGGATGGAAAAGAAGGAGAAGATGTTACTAAGAATGCTATTTTGATTAAAGGAATAGCTAAAAGCATACCTTACCAAAAAGATATTGAAATCAGAGGTGAAATTTATGTTTCAAAACAAACTTTGCTTGAAACAAATGCAAAATTAAATGAAGAATATGAAACAAAAGCTGATGAATATATTAATATTAAACTTCCAGAATATCAAGCTAAAATAACTAGCGGTAAAAAAGCAACTCACCCTGTTGAACCTAAATTAGTGCAATTTGCTAATACTAGAAATATGGCTGCAGGTACATTAAGACAAAAGAATTCTAAATTATTGCTTGAACGTGAATTGCAAGTTATTATGTACGACATTGTTAATCCACTGGATCACAACATTTATCATCAAAATAAAGTGTTAAGTTTCATTAAAGAGTTAGGACTTCCAACCCATGATGTTTCTTATGTAGAAAAAGATTTAGATGCTATTACAAGTAGAATTAGTGAATTTGAAAGTTTAAAAGATTCCTTCCAATATGACTGTGATGGTTTCGTTATTAAACTTAATGAACTTGAATACTGAGATAAGCTTGGAAAAACAGCAAAATTCCCTCGTTATGCAATTGCTTATAAGTATAAAACTGAAGAAGCCTATCCTATAGTTTCAAAAATAATTACTACAGTTGGAAGAACTGGAAAAATTACTTATGTTGCTGAATTTGATCAAGCCGTAGAATTAAACCAAACTAAAGTTCAAAGAGCAACATTACACAATTATGACTTTATTACAAATTTATCTTTAAACCTAGGAGATAGGGTTGTAGTAATAAAATCAGGTGAAATTATTCCTAAAATTATTGATTTAAAAGAAAAATTAGTTGCTGGAGTATTTCCAAAAGTTTTAACTTGTCCAGAATGTGGTTCACAATTAGTAGAACTCGAAGGAATTGTGGATCAATTTTGCGAAAATGATGATTGTGAATCTAAGAAAATTAAGAAATTAATTCACTTTGTTTCTAGAAATGCTTTAAATATTATTTCGCTAGGTGAAAAACTTGTTGAAGAACTTTATTTAAAAGGATTTGTAAGTGATTTCGCGTCAATTTTTGATTTGGATTTACATAGAGAAGAAATAATGTCTCAAGTTACTAATTTCAAAGAGCTTAGAATGAATAACCTTAGAGATAGTTTGATTAAAAGTTCTAATGTAGAACTCTACAGAGTTATTTTTGGTCTCGGAATCAAGAACATAGGCTTAGAAGTTGCGAAATTAATTGCAAATAATATTTCTAATTTAGAGGAACTAATTTCTTATCCACTAGAAAATTTACTTTTAATCAATACTATAGGACCTGAAATCGTGGAATCTCTTCGTGAATTTATTTCTAAAGAAGAAAATAGAAATGAATTAATTAAACTTGATTCTAAATTAACTTATATCAAAGATGAAAGCGTTAAAACAAACTTACTGGAAGGGCTTAATTTCGTTGTAACTGGAACATTATCAATTCCTAGAGATGATATGTGAAAACTTATTGAACAAAATGGTGGAATTGCACAAAAAAGCGTAAATAAGAAAACTAATTATTTACTTGCTGGGGATAATGTTGGAGCAAGCAAAACTCAAAAAGCCCAAGATTTAGGTGTAAAAGTCATTTCTGAAGTTGAATTTTATCAACTGCTTGAATCTAAAGTGGCTTAAAATTTCAAAAGCAAAGTGCATTTATTGTATTTTGTTTTTATTTAACCAATTTTACGAGCTATAAAAATGTAATTAGTTTATAATAGTACTAATTTAAGTATTAACTTAAACAACTACAAATTTTTATGAATCATTTTAAATAAAACATAAAAATAAATTTAATAATTAAGGAGACAAAATGGAATTAAAATTTGAAACATTAAATAAATTTGCCCAAAAATATGAACATGAATCAAATAACAAATTAATTGAAAATGCTGTTATTAAAAACGGTATCAAAAACACTTGCATTAATCATGAAGTTTTAATTAAACATGATTTCGTATTTGATATCGAAACTACACTTGGAGATATTACATCTCAAAATTCTAGTGGTAGATGCTGAATTTTTGCTTCACTTAATATGGCTAGAGTAGCTGCAATGAAAAACTTAAATGTTAAAACATTTGAATTTTCACAAAATTACTTTGCATTCTATGATAAGCTCGAAAAAGCTAATACATTTTTAAATTTAGCAATTGAAAACGTTGATAAAGCACAAGATGATAGATTAATTTATCACTTAGTTCATGGTTCAGTAGCTACAGATGGTGGATACTGAGAATGATTTGCATCATTACTTAGAAAATATGGAGCAGTTCCAAAAAGCATTATGCCTGAAACATTCCACTCAGGAAATACAGCTGACATGAATGAACAAATTGATGTTAGATTAAAACAAGCTTTTGCTAACCTTAGAAAAATGCACGCTGAAGGTAAAAGTTTACAAGCATTACACCAATACCGTGAAGAAGTTTTATACGAAGTTTATGATATTGTGTCTAAATGTTTAGGGCGTCCCCCTAAAGTATTTACTTATGAATACAAAGATAAAGATGACAAATATCAAAAAGTTGCTAATGTAACACCTAAAGAATTCTTTGATAAATTTGTGGGAAGTGATTTTGATAATAAAGTTGATTTAATTCACGATCCTAGAGGAATTTATTCACAAGGAACAAAATACATTTTAAAATACCAAAATTCAATTTATCAAGACAGCGAAGTATCAATGATTAATGCTTCACTTGATGTAATTAAATCAGCTGTTATTGCTTCATTAAAAGATAATGTTCCAGTATGATTTGGATGTGATATTGATCCATTTAAAGATAATAAATCAGGTGTGTTAGATCCTGAATTATACTTATTTGATGAATTATTCGCACCAGTAAATGAATTTGATAAATCTACAAGAATTGACCTATTTAACTCTTCATTAAATCACGCTATGGCTTTTGTTGGAGTTAAAACTGCTGAAGGTAAACCTGTAGCATGAAAAGTGGAAAACTCTTGAGGTGATAAATCAGGGAACAAAGGGGTTTACTCAATGTCTGATTCATGATTTGATGAATATAATTTCTCTGTAATTGTGGATAAAAAATATGTTGATGCAGCATTATTAAAAGAAGATAATCCAAAAGTATATCTTGAACTTTGAGAACCACTTGCTTAAGCACATCATGGATGTGTTTTTCTTTTTGATTTTTCCTATACTTATATAAAATATAAGTATGAAAGTAAAATTTATGTCTAAAGCAACTGAAAGCAAGTGATTAAAGATTATTTCATTAATCGCTTGATCTAACCCTTTAATACCTGAGGGGTTATCAAAAGAAAAACATAAAATTAAATTATTCACTTACATTTATGCAATTTTAATTTCATTTTCATGTTTTGTATCTTTTTTAACCCTTATTGAAATACCAGAAGAATCCACACATAGTTGAAATAAGTTTTTAGTAGTGGTACAAATTATGACATTTTTTGTATTCATTATTGATTATTTCACTCATATGTTTACTTATAAAATACACTATCCAGAACTGAAATTGCCTATGTGAAGGGCTTGCATAAAATTTGTCTTTTCATTTACAGGTATAGTAATTCTGCTTTGTATGCTAGCATCATTTAATGCAATAGCATACTTAATGCCTGAATCACAAGCAAATCAATTTGACCAAAGTGCAGCGGCAAAATTCTTTGATGCAATTAAATCTTTAACAATATTTAAGATAGTCCGTTTCTTCTTAATTCTTACATTATTTGCACCTTTCCAAATTATTTCTGAAGTATTTGTGCAACAAAGAAGAGTACTTACATATGTATTTATTTTAATCATTATTCTTATTGTATTGTTTGCTCTTATTATTTGAAACTCTGAATCAGTATTTTTAAGACAAAACCAAATTCAGTTTATTCAAGAACAAATACAAACTAATGGTGAGCAATATCATACTTTATTATCAACCGAAAATGGATTCACAAAGCAATTGCTAGTCTGAGGATATGATCCAAAAGGAACTGTAGAACATAATGCTTCTGTTATTTATAATTATTTAACCAATCAGAATTTCAGTTTAAATATTGCTACAAACAAATTAGGTCCAAATCTTGCATCAGATGTAGTAAGCTTCGTTTCAGCATTTAATGCTTTAGGAAACGGATATCCTGTAAGTGTATGACATGCAATTTACTTTACAACAATTACTTTAACAACTATAGGATACGGAGATTATGTTCCTCACTCACCAATGTCTAAAGGTATTGTTACATTCATTTCATTAGTATCTATTGCTATTATAGCAATCCCTTCAGGGCTTATTGCTGGGTCATTCCTTAATGAAATGCAAAAACATTTTAAAAATAATTCACACAACAAAATCAAAGAAACGGCTGATGAAATTAAATCTGAATTAAAAGATGTAATTATAAATCCATCTCGTTTAGAAAAAAATAAATCAAATTCAAAAACTGATAATAATAAACCTCAAAAGAAGGAGTAAATATGATCTTATTAGGTTCACACGTACCATTTAAAGCACCGGATTATTTAGTAGGTTCTTGTCAAGAAGCTATCTATGAAAATGCAAATACTATGATGATTTATTTAGGAGCGCCTCAAAATGTCAGAAGAGTCGATCCTGAAAAATATAATTTAGCTAAATATGAAGCTAAATATGCAAATATTATTGCAAAAGAAAACATCGTAGTGCATGCTCCATACATTGTTAATCCATCTAATCCGGATAAAGCTGCTTTTGCTGTAGACTTTTTAGTACAAGAAATTCAAAGAATGAATTATGCAGGATTCAAATACTTAGTGCTTCATCCAGGAGCTGCTGTTGGACATCCAATTGAAGAAGCGCTTGATACTTTAGTAGATACTTTAAAAGAAATTATTGATAGAACTGAAAATGTTGTTATTTGCCTTGAAACTATGTCTGGAAAAGGTTCAGAAGTAGGAACTAACTTTGAACAACTTGCGCATGTTTTACAATGAGTTGACTCAGATAGAGTACAAATTTGCCTTGATACATGTCACGTTTGAGATGCTGGATATGATATTCAAGAATACGGAGAATTTAAAGAAGAGCTTAAAAAATGAGATCTTTTAAGAAGAATTAAAGTTATCCACTTAAATGATTCAAAAAATGAAGTAGCTTCACATAAAGATCGTCATGCAAACATTGGACAAGGAACAATTGGGCTTAAAACATTGCAAAACTTTGTTTTTGATCCTGATTTTGAAAACATTCCAATTATTTTAGAAACACCTGTACCTGAAAGTGGACCAATTTACAAAGAAGAAATTGCAATGTTACTTAATAAGGCTTAATATGTTACTTAAACAAAGTATTAAACTTAATAAATTATTTAAAAAAAGTCAGATATCTGAAAAAATCCTAAAGGAACAAATCGAAAACATTAATCTTATTTTTCATCAAAATAAACTGAAGTTTTCATTAATCAACCTAGCTAACGGATTTTTAAAGTATCTACTTTTTATAATTCTATTATTTCTTATTTTATTACCTATTGTTCCAATTATTCATCTAGCAGGTAATTCTAAATTAAACGATATTACATATCTATACCTATTTATTGCTTCAGTTATTTTCAATACATTATTATTTAATGGATACTTCATTTTTAAAGTTTGCTTTAATTTTTCAAAAATTCATCTTTTAATTAATCTTAAAAAAGTAATGCCTTTAATTCAAGATGAAACTTTAAAAGAAATGTTGTATGAAATTATTAATGATCGAAAAGTATACTTACCACAAATAGATTTAATGCAATATGCTAATAGTTTTGATTTAAACTATACTGAAGAATTACTTGAAAGATTAAAAGAAATTCTGCAAACAGCACAATTATCTATTTATAAAAACTATGCTAAAAAAGCTTTAAATATCTTTATGAGAACAGCATTCTATTGTGCTTTATTATACTTATTTCTAGACTTATTAGTTGCTATTGGTGTTCATTTTAATGATGTTCATTTTGGTGTTAAAGAAGCAATTTATTTAGTGTTATTTATCATATTGTTATTCTTTGGATCAACTCAAACAATTGTTAAAAAGAAATTTAAAATCGCTTTTAATAACTTTTTAGCCTACCACATGGATAAAAACAGTTTCGAATATTTACAACACACAATGGAAAATTCATTGGGAACAGTTGAATACTATCAAAAATTAATTTCAAAGAAATCCATTTCAAGAAAATATTTGTTATTAATATTTAAGAATCTAAACTTTTTAAATAACCCTAATATAATTCACAGTATGATTAAATACTATGAACCATTGAAACTAGATGTAATCAGTAAAGAAATTATTGATTTACATGAATTTATGCAGCAACATTCTAGTCCTATAATGCTTGAACAAAAATAGTCACCAAAGGTGACTTTTATTTTTGAATATTTAGTAAATAATTTGATAAAGTTACCAATCTAACTGTATGTAAAAAGCCTTTTTGATATGTATCAATAAATGAATAAAAAGTTTCCTGAGTTTTGGAGTTTTAAAGGTTTAAAAAACGAATAGTCCTTAAAAATAGGGCTATTCGTATTTTTTATGTCTAAATTACTTGTACAATTTTTGAAAATATTGTTTGTATTGTTTCGAAATCAGAAATATAATCTGAATTTTGAGTATTTCGTATATAAATTTCTTCTTTTATTTGACCATCAACAACTTTTACAACTTTTTCAGCTGATTTAATTGCTTTTATAACTCTTTCATTTGAAAATCTATCGATTACACCAGTATCTTTTAGAGTTTTGTTAACTGAGTAAAGTAAAAATTTCATGATAACAAGAGACATAAAACATAATAAAATATGTGCTTCAATATGTTTATCTGTTCAAACATACATAGGTCTAACTTGTAATGATGATTTCATTGTTCTGAAGTTTTCTTCAATTTGTCATTGTTTTGCATAAATTTCAACAATTTCTTCAGACGTTAAATCCATTCTCGAAGTTTCATAAATATAATAACCGTCAAATTGACTATCTTCTTGAACCTTTTTATAGTCTAATTCATAAAAAGCTTTACCTACTTTTTTGAAGAATTTGTATTTCTTTCCACCAGTTAATTTACCGGTTTCAACTAATCCATTTTTGTTTTTCAATTTATTAAAATTATCAATTAAGTTTTGTCTATCAGCTTTATCTTTTAAAGCTCTTTTTTTGCTAAATGTAACTATTCTACGTCTTAATTTTCCATTAGGACGTTTTTTATTGTATAGAGAAACAATTGTTTCTTCTTTGTGTTTAAAGTTTTCATTACCTACATAGTTACTTTCATCTAAAACAAAATCTTTAAATGATTTTGCACCCGATTTTAAACGATAAGAAATTATGTAATTTATCCCTTTTTGTTCTAAAAATCTTATGTTACTTGATGTAGACATACCTTTATCAGCAATTATTGTTACATTTTTTATTTCATAAATTTTGCTCATTTCTAATACAAAAGGAATGAAAGTTTTAGAATTTGCAGTATTTCCTTTAAAGGTTTCGATATGAATGGGAATACCATTTTCATCTGTAGCCATACCGACAACAACTTGGTCTTCTTTAAATTTTCCATCTTTTGAATAACCACTATGTCTAAGACCTAAACGTGAAAAACTTTCAAAATACATAGTTGTTAAATCATAGAAAACTAGTTCAACTTTTCTTGATGTATTTTTAATAACTTTTTCGTTAATTCTTTTTAATAAGTTTTCTTTATTATCATAGATAAGATTTAATAAGGCATAATAACTATCTTTGCTAGTGTTTGGAGCATCTTCATATTTATACTTATTTTTATGTATTGAAATATAACTATTTGCATCAATTATTCTGCTTGCAATTGTGTATTTTAGAATTTTATTAAGCTCTTTATGTCTTGTTTTTGGGAGTGCATCAAATATTTCAAATTTATTAATCAAATCATAAAGGATATTTATCCCATAGTTTACATTGTAAACTTCTGTTTTGAAGAATTTAATGCAAACATAATACTTTGCTTGATTTTTTCTTTTGAATTCAGTAATTGATAATGTTTCACAAACATTTTTTATTACATTTATCGGATCTGATGATAGCTCTTCTAATTTTTCTAATCTACCAATACCAACTTGGTTACCATATCCTTTTCCATAACCATTTGATGTTGCAATAGAAATATATGTGTAATCTTTTCTTTTGTGTTTGATAACTATAAACTTATTTTTCATGTCTATATTATACCATTTTATACAAGTAATACAAGTAAATAAAAGGACTTTTTTAGAAGTAAATTAAAAATCCATATATCGTAGATATATGAATCTTAATTAATTTGAATTTTTACAGATTTTTTGAACTAAAACTCCGAAACTCAGGAGTATGATTAAATACTATGAACCATTGAAACTAGATGTAATCAGTAAAGAAATTATTGATTTACATGAATTTATGCAGCAACATTCTAGTCCTATAATGCTTGAACAAAAATAGTCACCAAAGGTGACTTTTATTTTGAATATTTAGTAAATAATTTGATAAAGTTACCAATCTAACTGTATGTAAAAAGCCTTTTTGATATGTATCAATAAATGAATAAAAAGTTTCTACAGATTCAGTTATAATCCTTTTCAATGAATATTTTTGTTCTGGTGATAGTTCATATTTATTAGCTAATTCTTCTATTTGTGGAAGTAAAGTTTTATAGTGTCTATCATTGTTAAATATATCTTCTCAACCACCTCCACCAAATAAATATTTTCTTCCTCCGTGTGGTCATTTGAACACAGCATTATTTCTATCTAATTTATCCTTATCTTTTGGATGTCCTCCATCAACAAGATATCTTCAATGGACGGTGTTTATGTGAAAATCGCAGATCATCTCTAAATGATTAGTTATAAGTTTCTTCGCATCATTTTTTAATTGTTCGAATTGATTATTATTGCTGAATAAATCACTTTTTCATGATGAAATAAAGTTATAAATAGGATTCAAGAATATATTCTCATTTTTTAAGACATTTCCAAAGAATTCCATGAATACAGATTCAAGATACGTACCTCTGGCTGTTCTTCTTCCATATTCTATTATATCTCAAGCACTTAACTCAGGACCCTTAAGACCTGCTCCAAAAATAGTAGTTATATTATCAATAAAATCTTTAACAGTATTTTCTAAATAAACATAAAGTTTTTCTATTTCAGATTCAGAAGCTGCTCCGTTTACATTTTGGTAATATTTCTTAACCACATCTTTATTTCAAGAAGCTTGACTTTCCATTATTTCGGTGAAGATTTTCGTTTTTATTGTGTCATTAAATTTTTGTCTGTATTTTTCAGGAATTGCATTATTAACAAGTGTTTTATTGTAATCATTTGTTTTATCATTTAAATAATTTAAAACTGATTCTTTTGTGACAATATCATAAGGGATGAATTTTGTTGGGTCTAAAAACTTATCAAAGGTTATTGTTCTTGTATTAGTTGATGTCATTGTGCTAAATTTATCAATAGTACTTTGTAATTTATATGTGAATTCAATAGAGTTGTTAGAAAAGTTCTTTTTGAATGAATTAGGAGTTAAAATAATTTTTACATTCTCGCTTGTTAAAACTTTATTAGCAATATCTCTCTCTTTAATATTATTAAAATCAGAGTATCCAATATCTCTTTTGAACTCAAAAATATCAAAAAGATCAGATGCTAATAATTTATTTAATCTATTAGTTTCATTTTGCTTTTCCTCATTTATTTTATTGAGTTCATCAAGAGTTAAAAATTTGATTTCAAAATCTCTTTGAGCACTGAAATTTTTAATATGAGCTGTAAGAGTAACGATTAATTTACCTTTTTTATCATCGAAAGATTTTAAAACAAATGTATCATTTTTTCTTGCGATTTCTGTATCAAGAAAACTGAAAATGCCGCCTGATTTACTTGTGGGTGTGAATACATCTTGTAAATCATATTTTTGCATAATACTTGGTATTATTTGATATTTTAATTCAGTATATTGTACTGAACCCCTAATTTTGTACCATTAGATTTTCAAAATCTTTTCTGTACTCAATTGGGTTTTTCCTTTCAATCTAATTTTAATTCTTTTATTGTTATAAAAGTCAAGATAGTCAAATAATTTTTCCACAAAATTATTAAGATCTGTGAAATTGTTTTTGTTTGGGTAAAAGAATTCCAATTTTATTGTTCCAAATAAGGATTTCAACTAATCCATTATCCGGACTATTTCCTTTTCTTGACATACTTTGGATAATATTGTTAGCTTTTAATAAGTTAACAAAATATTTATGTTGATAATGTCAGCCTTGGTCTGAATGAATTATGCAACCACTTAAATTTCTGCTTTTAATTAATGGTTCAAAAGTATCTTTTATTAATTGTAAATTAGGACTCAATGAAACGGCGGCTGATAAAATTTCACCATTAAATCCATCTACTACTAAAGATAAATAAACCTTTAAATCATCAAAAAGTTTAAATTCTGTGATATCTGTAAAAAGCTTTTCTAAAGGTTTCTTGCTTATGAAATTTCTTTGGATTAAATTATCTGCAATCGGTCCTATTTGTCCTTTGTAAGATGAATATTTCTTATGTTTTCTTCTATAAACGACTAAATTAAGTAATTTCATTAGTTTTAGAACCTTTTTATGATTTACATTAATACTTCTGTTGTGTAATTCCATAGTGATTCTTCTGTAACCATAAGTTTTGTTACTTTCTTCAAATATCTTTTGAATTGTTTCTTTTAATTCAAAATCCTTATCAATAGGAGTTAAAAAATGTTTTTCTCAATAGTAATAATGAGATTTTCTTATTTGCGAAGCAGCAAATAAATCAACTAATTTGAATTTTTCTTTATTTTCAAAGATTGCTTGCGCTTTTTCTTTGACGGTTGCTTCAGTTGGCTTTGAACTATCCTATCTAAAGTTGCGAAATATGCTTTTTCAGCTTCTAGAAGTTCAATTTTTCTTTCTAAACTTTTAACATATTCTAAGTCGATTGTTTTTTCTTTGTTTTTGTTTTCTTTACTCATAATTAAATTATAGTAATTTTTCTTTTTAGCAACAACTTTCATTGCAATACTAATATGAGTTGATAAATTCAAATCTACACAAGATTGAAAAATTGTTTTTTCATGATGAATAATCTTATCGATTTCTTCATCAATAACTCATTCATCATAATCTTTAATCGAAACAGAATGTAAATAATCATCAATTGTTTTTGATTTTAAATAGTAATTCACATAATAATAAATCATGGGATTTTTCAGTTTACGCTTTTTATGAATTCACATAATTTGAGTTTAAATTCCTTAAATTCAAACATATTTTGAATAATCATTTGTTTTTTCATATACATTTGCACCCGTTATTGAATGAAGGTACAAATTTTGGGGTTCACTACATATCCTGATTTAAATTTAAGTGATTGTAATTTAGGCAAGTAATAATTTTCTAAATATTTTTGAGCAATTAAATCAATACCGTTCACAACAACTGTCTTACTTTTTGAAACAGTATTATTATATTTAAGACTATTTAAATGAAATTTAATCTCTAAATTAAATAAATCATTATTTATAAGGTCCTCTTGAATTTTAATTGATTCAATAATAATTTTCGTGTTTTCGATAGAAAGATTAATAAAGTTATCTAGCTTATCTGGTTTTGTGACTTCCCTAGCATATTTATTATCTTGATAATATCCCATAAATGTTTCTTTATTAAAAACTGATGGTTCTAGTGAAATATCTTTTGAATCAAAAGTATTAATTGAATCAATTAGTTTATTTAATCTTTCTTGTTCTCTAGTGTAAAATCCACTAATATTAATTATTTTTTTATCACTATGAGATAGTACTAACTTTTCGCTATTTGAAACTAAATAGTATTCAATTGTAGCCACACCATTTTCATCATCTCCAATAATGTTGAATTTTAATACAGCATTTGAGTTTGCGGCTAGATTTGCTGAAATTAAATCCATGGAATTTAATTTAGAAGCCTTATTTTGAGATTTATTGAATTTAGGATTTAAGTCTACAGTTACATTTTGTAACAATGAATTAAGGCGTATGTTTTCTTGCTGAATATTGTGCGCTTCAGTGGTTAAAAAACCACTTAAAGTAACCTCTTTAGGTTCACTTACAGTAATAGTGTTTTTACTTTCTGGATTAACTGCATTTAATGAATATTTAATTGTAATTTGTCCTAAGTCATTATTAGGGATAAGCCTAAGAATTTCTACATTAACATCAGGTTGTATTGATGATGCATATTTTTCTTTTTCAGTTGCATTTGTAGGCAAAGTGTTATCTTTATTTTCACCAGTAAAATTAAATGAAACTTGTTTTGAGTTTAATTCATTTAAAAATGCAGCATCAGAACGACGAATAATTTCAGCGTTTGTTAAAAATCCATCAATAGTAATAGTTTTATCATTTGAATGTAGTTGTCAATTCTTTTTAGATACAAATTTAACAGAAACTTGTAAGCTTCCATCTTGATCATTTGCTTCTAATGAATTAATAATAAAATCAAAATTATTATCACTTAATGAAACAATATTTTGCTTAGTTACATGAGAAGCCTGTGTGTTAGGTTTATCAATAGAGCTTAATTCTAGGCTTGAAAGTAATGAAAGTTTTTCATCAAGTTGTTCTTGAATACTTCCTTGTGTTATAAAACCATCGATTTCAAATGTTTTAGCTTCAGAAGTTAATTCAGAATTTGTTTCACTATTAGTTGCATTCATAGTGTAGGTAATTAAAGTTCTACCTAAAATATCACTTTTATCTAATGAAACAATTGTTACTTTGTTTTTATTGTTTTCGGCACTGTATTGATTATCTAAAGTTTCAGAAGCAAGGGTAGTATTTTTAGCTAGGCCTGAATAAATAAAGCTTGCAAAAGATTCATTAAGAGTTTTGAGAAAACTTGCATCTGATTGTTTATTGTATTCTTCAGTGGTTAATAATCCTGTAAGTGTAATAGTCTTATCATTCGAAACAATATCGTTAAATTTGTTCGAAATTACTTTAAAACTTACATCTAAGCTTCCTTTGTCATCATTAGGCGTAATTGAATTAAGACTCAACTTATATGATTCGTTTTGAGGTAAGTTGAAATCTTCAAGTGTAATATTTCTAGGTCTAGTTTGCTTTTTAATAATTGAACTTTTTAAAGAAATGTTGTTTAAGCTAGCTGAAATTTGATTCATTTTAACAAGTTCTTTTTCTCTTTGATCTTGTAAAGTTGTTTTAAATCCACTAAATGTTTTAGAAATACTTTGAGTTTCATAACTTGGATTAAAAGATCTTAATTTGTAAGATAATGTTACATTTCCGTTTTCATCATCTGCATCAAACTGACTTACAACATGTAATCTATCAGATTCTAAAGGAGAAAAAGTCACTTTATTTCTATTTACAATTGCATTAGGAAGTAAACTAGTATTATTTTGGTCTTCAAAATTATATGTAAGCTTATTAAGTTGCTCTTGTGCGACTGTTTTTAAATTTTTAAATCCACTTAATGATAATGATTTAACTTCTGATTTAATCCACTTGCTAGTTTTAGGATCTTTAGCAGTAAAGTAAAAATTTATTTTTAAATTACCATTTACATCATCGGGGATTAAATCACCACTAAATTGAAAAATAATATCACTGCTTGAATTTTTAGTAATTTTTAAATTTTGGTACTTTATTTCACTTGGGTAAAGTTTTAATAAGTCATTATCTTGTAAGTCAAAATGTACTGAATTTAAACCTTCAGTAAATAATTCATTTAAAGTTTTTTGCTTTAAGACTTGTTGCTTATTTGTTTTAGGTTGCTTCACGAGTTTTTGAGTAGTGCTTTCGCATGAAGCTAATAATAAAGGAGTTGATACAACTGCTGAGGCTGTTGAGATAACTAAAAACATTGATTTCTTCATATTTATGTTCCTTTTTTAGATATTTTCTTATATTTTTTATAATTCTACAATTTTTTTAATTTCATATCTTGAATTTTTTTGCAAAAAAATTGAGACAAAATTGAAAAGTTTGAATTTTAATTTTTTTGTTATAATTTATAAAGATTTTATTGATATCAATTAAAAAAAGTAAAGGAGCAAATATGGCTAGAGAAGGTTATACATTAGTGTGCACAGAATGTAAAATGGAAAACTATATTTCTAAAAAGAACAAGAAAAACCATCCTGAAAAAGTTGAACTTTCAAAATACTGTTCAAAATGTAATGCTCACACAAACCACAAAGAAAAGAAATAATTTCTTTGATTTCAATTCCAGCAAATTATTGCTGGATTTTTTATTTAAATATGTTAAATAATATTGCTTAGTAATATAATTTAAACAACTAATTAAAAGGAGACATAATGAATAGAACAAAATTAGATAAAATGTTTGAACAAACAGGAGCAGATGTTTTAATCTCAGAAGCTCCACAAACAAGATTATGATACGCTGGTGTACAAACAAGTGATGGTTTTATCGCTATTGAAAAAGATAAAGCAACATTATTTGTTGATGGTAGATACATCGAATACGCTAGAAATAATGCTAAAAACGTAGAAGTTGTATTAATTAAAGGAAATTCACTCGCAGAATGATTCAAAAATGCAGGTTACAAAAAAATTGCTTTAGAAAAGAATTATTTAACTAAAGAAGTGCAAGATAGAATTGTAAAAATGGTTAACCCTGAAGAAATTGTTTGAGTTGATGCTCAAGAACTTAGAGTACTTAAAGACAAAGAAGAATTAAAGATTATGCAAAAAGTAATTGATATTTCTCTTGAAGCTTTAGAAGAATTTAAACAATGAGTTAAACCTGGAGTAAGTGAAAAAGAAGCGGGAGCTTACTTAAATTACTTACTTAAAATGCACGGTGGAGATAAAGAAGGGTTTGATGAAATTGTTGCTACAGCATCATCATCAGCTGAACCGCACCACCACACAACAGATAAAAAACTTGTTGAAGGTGAACTTTTAAAAGTTGACTTTGGTGCTAGATACAAAGGATATACAGCCGATATTACAAGAACATGAATTTTAGGTGGAGAAGATAAAGTTAAAAACCCTAAAACACTTGAAATTTTAAACATTGTTAAAGAAGCAGCCGCTGCCGGAAGAGCTTCAGTTAAACCTGGAATGAAAGCTAGCGATGTTGATAAGGTTTGCCGTGATTACATTAAAGCTAAAGGATACGGAGATTACTTTGTTCACTCAACAGGACATGGACTTGGAATTGATGTTCACGAATGACCTTCAATCTCACCTATGTCTGAATGAATTTTAGAACCTGGAATGATTCTTACAGTTGAACCAGGAATTTACATCGAAGGACTTGGTGGAGCTAGAATTGAAGACGATGTTTTAGTTACAGAAAACGGACACTACGTGTTCTCTAGAAAAGAAGAAAACAATGAAACTATTTTCTAATATTGAACCTTATGAAAAAGGATATTTACAAGTTGATGATATCCACTCTTTATATTACGAAGTAAGCGGAAACCCTAATGGGCAAGCTGTATTCTTTTTCCATGGTGGTCCTGGAGGATCTACTTCAGCTAAATGTAGAAGATTCTTTGATCCTAAGTTTTATAAAATTGTACTTTTTGATCAAAGAGGTGCGGGTAAATCAAAACCATATTGTGAATTAAAAAATAATACTACTCAAGAATTAGTTGAAGATGTGGAAAAATTACGTAAACATCTGAATTTAGGCAAAGTTGTAATCCTTGGAGGTTCTTGAGGAAGCACGCTTGCAATGTGTTATGCAATTAAATATGCAAAAAACATTAAAGCTTTAATTTTACGTGGAGTGTTTTTAGCTCGACAAGAAGATATTGATTTCTTATATGAAAAAGGTGCTGATGTATTTTACCCAGATTACTTTGCTAAATATAAGAAATTTGTTGAAAATGAAAAAGGTAATAGTATTTTAGAAAAATACTACAACTTATTAATTGGGGATGATTTAGAAAAAAGAAAACAAGCAGCAGATTTATTTGCAAATTGAGAATCTGAAGTTGTTTCAATTAATAAAGCTAAATTACATCCAAATTTTAAATCTGATTACCAAATAGCTTTATTAGAATCACATTATTTTATGCACAATTCATTTTTCCCTAATGATAACTATATCTTAGATAATATTGATAAATTTAGAGATATTCGTACTATTATTGTACATGGACGTCAAGATATAGATACCCGTCCTATTGGAGCTTGATTAGTAGCTAATGAACTTACAAATGTTGAATTAAACCTTGTGGATGGGGCTGGACACACTCAATGAGATGCAAGAAATCAAGCATTATTAGTTAAAGCTACTGAAACAATCAAAAAGGAAATTAATGAAGGAAAAATCTAAGCATTTAAGAAAAACTTTAAATGTTTATTGAGCTTTAGTTGCTTGTTTAATCTTTCTTCCACTGCTTTATATTGGATTGCTAGTTTATTGCATTATTGATATCAATAATGCTTCTGCATTTGTTTATTACTTTGGTATTACACTAATGTCTTTATATTGTGTTTTAACTATAATTGCTTTAATTTATGTTGCTAATACTGCTTATCGAATTTTTCGTTCAGTAGCACATGAAATGAATTTAACTTATAAAAGCAAATGATTCATTTGATGAACTAAGAAAAGGGTTGAATCTTATGAACAATTACTACAATATTGAGACCAAGTAAATGAACTTAAAAAACAACAAGATAAAGGTGTAGAACACTATGAAGCGCTTAATCTGTTATATGAAGAAATTGATGGACTTTGAAAGAGAAAATTAACAGCAAAATGATTCATTAAATAACATTAAATACACTTAAAAATAAGTGTATTTTTTTGCGAGTTTTTGTTTTGTTTATTCAAAAAAGTTTTAAAATTTAAACGATGTTAAAAATAAATAACGTCCATTAAAAAAGGAGAAAATTATGGCTAAATTTAGACGTGTATTTATGATCGTTACTGATGGTCTTGGAATTGGTCCAGATAAAGACCAACACCGTTTTGGTGACGATGGTGCAAATACAATTAGATCTGCATCAATGGTAGAAGAATTCAAAATTGATACATGAAAAAAACTTGGAATTGGTAACATTACAGAATTAAACGGAAACTACCATGTAAAACAACCAATGGCTTACATGGCTAAAGTTCAAGAAGTTTCAAATGCTAAAGATACATTAGCAGGACACTGAGAAATGATGGGTATTAAAACATTAGTACCATTCCCAACATTTACAGAAAACGGATTCCCACAAGAATTAATCGATGAATTATCTAAAGCATTCGATGGAAGACCAATTTTAGGAAACAAATCAGGTTCAGGAACAGAAATGATTTCTGAATATGCTGCAGAACAAAAAGAAAAAGGTGGAATCATTGTTTATACATCAATGGACTCAGTTCTTCAAATTGCTGCACATGAAGAATGAATCGGACTTGACAACTTATACAAATACGCTAAAGCTGCTCGTGAAATTTGTTCATCACGTCCAGAATGAAACGTAGGTAGAATTATTGCTCGTCCATTCGTTGGTGAAAACGGAGAATACACAAGAACATTCAACAGACACGATTATGCAAACAAACCAAGAGAAATGATCTTAAACGAATTACAAGCTCAAGGTGTTGAAGTTATCTCAGTTGGAAAAATTAACGATATCTTCGTAGGACAAGGAATTACAAAACACTATCCAAGTGGTTCAGATGCTAAAGGTATGGATGTTACAATTGAACTTGCTGAAGGTGATGGAGAAAACCAATTTATCTTCACAAACTTAGTTCAATTTGACTCACACTTTGGACACAGAAGAAACGTTCACGGATACGCACAAAACATTGCTGATTTAGATGCTAAATTAGGTAAATTAATCAACGCAATGCGTGAAGATGACTTATTAATCATCACAAGTGACCATGGTAATGACCCATTATACCCAGGATTCAACCACACAAGAGAATTCTTACCAGCTACAATTTATTCAAAATCATTCAAATCACCTAAAGTATTAGAAAACTTCAGAGGTTTAGGTACATTAGGAAACATCGTTGCTAGAAACTTCGGTGCTGAAATAATCACTGAAACAGGTGATGATGTGTTTGAAAAATTAGTATAATTTCAAATAATAAATTTCATATTACTTGCTAAAAGTAATATGATTTTTTTAATTTTTGCAAAAAATAGGTTAAATTCAGCAATGTGGAACAAAATTTCCACAAAATGTTATAATTTATGCATGAATGACGTAAATGATATAAATAAGACAGATAACATTACTGAAGAAGAGAAAAAACCAGATAATAAACAAATCTCTTATAAAGATATTTCAAATATCGCTAATGTTTCAATTTCAACAATTAGTAGATATTACAACGGGGGATATGTTTCACCTAAAACTAGAAAGAAAATTGCTTCTGTAGTTAAGGAATATGAATACATTCCAAACCATGGTGCAAGAATGATTAGAGGTAAGGACAGTTCAATTTTTGTAATCGCACCTTTATTTGGAAGTAATTTCTATCAACATATTATTAATGGTATTATTGCAGCTTGTTCACGTAGCAATAAAAGAGTAATTACTACTTATTCAAACCCTTCAACTAATGAATATATTGAAACTATTAAATATATTTTATCTTGAAGACCTACTTCACTTGTTTTATTCATTCCAGAATATGATGAATTCTTATTCTCGTACTTAAAAACAATTGATGGAGTAGCAATTGTAGTTTATGGATACAGAATTGATGGATTAAGCTGAATTAAACCAAATGAAGTTAAAGGATTTAAAGATGTTACTTTAGATCTCTTTAAGCAAGCACCTGAAAATGATAATAAAATTTTATTCTTAGAAGATAAAAAGCTTACTAGCAACCAAAAAATCAACCGTTATGCTGGATTTAGACAAGCTTGTGAAGAAAATAACATTCAATTTGCTAAATATGAAATTTCATCACGTAAACAAGATAGAGAAATTCAAGAATTAGTAACTTATGCAAGAATTAACAATATTTCAAATATTGTTTGTTCAACACACGATTCATTTATTTCACTAACTGCACTTGCTAATAATACTTTTAGATTAACTGATATTGGATATCAATCAATTTATGATAATTTAAGAGTTTACAAAAGTAAGATTTTTGTCGATTATCCTTTAATTGGTCTTGAGATTGAAAAGATGATTGCAGATCAAATAATGAACAAAGAATTGCAAACTAGAGAGATAGATTTAAAACTTATCTCAAGTAAAAAGAGCAAAAACGCCTAATTTAGGCTTCAGCTGTAGCAACAGCTGATTTTTTTTTTTACTTATTTATAGAATTAAAAATGAAAATGTGGAAATTTTCCACATCAAAAGGCTAAAAAAGTTTCTAAATTGTAAAAAATATATAATTAAAGTAGGAAATATATTATATATATTTCCTAACTCTCATCGCAAGGAGGAAAAGCATGATTTTATGGAAACGCAAAACAGCAGCCGCCCAAAATGCTAACGGTACTACGGCTAATGCGAATGCACAACCTAAAACCAAAAAAGTTTTAAGTCTTTTTAGTTTAGTACTCATGAACATTGTTGCTGTTGTTTCTTTAAGGGGACTTCCTGCAGAAGCTGAATATGGACTTGGGTCAATATTCTACTATGTTTTTGCAGCTATCTTCTTCTTGATACCTGTGGCTATTGTAGCGGCTGAACTTGCTTCTACATATACCGAAAAAGGTGGTGTTTTTAGATGAGTTGGAGAGGCTTTTGGTCCAAGACTAGCCTTCCTTTCGATGTTCTTATTGTGGTCAGAGGTAACCATTTGATTCCCTGCTGCCCTTACATTCGGAGCTGTATCAATTGCATACATTTCTCCGGATACCAAAGCCGCCCAATGGATAGCTAACAATAAAGCTATAGTTTTAGCAATTGTTTTAATTATCTATTGACTTGCTACAATTCTTTCTTCATTTGGAACAAAGATATTTGCTAAAGTAGCAAAATGAGGTGGAATTATTGGAACAATTATTCCAGTAATTATCCTTATTGGTTTTGGATTTGCATACATTATTGCAGGTAACCCCTCTGCAAATGTAATGAGAGCAAGTGACCTATTCCCTAAATTTAAGGGATTTGATTCACTTGTACTTGCAGCCAGCATATTTCTATTCTATGCTGGTATGGAAATGAATGCTATCCACGTAACTGAACTTGATAATCCAAAAAGAAATTATCCTATTGCTATTTTAATTTCTTCTATTGTAACTGTACTTGTATTTATTCTTGGTACATTAGCAATAGCATTCTTATTACCAGCAGCAGATATTAACTTAACTCAAGGATTATTAGTTACATACATTAAAGCCTTTACATGGGCTGGTGTTCCTTGACTTGGTCAAGTATTAGCATTCATGCTAGCTATTGGTGTGCTAGCTGGAATTGTAACCTGAGTTTCAGGTCCAAGTAATGGTATGTTAGCTGTTGGTAAGGCTGGATACCTTCCTAGATGATTCCAAAAAACAACCAAAAGAAATGTACCTATCAATCTCCTTTTAATTCAAGGGGGAATTGTAACTGTTCTTTCAGTATTATTCGTTGTACTTCCTTCAGTGCAAGCAGCTTACCAAATTTTAAGTCAACTTACAGTAATTCTTTACTTAATTATGTACTTATTAATGTTTGCCTCAGGAATATACTTAAGATATTCACAACCTTCACGGCCTAGACCATTTAGGATTCCAGGACCAAAGAATATAGGTATGTGGATATTTGGTGGACTGGGACTTATTGGTTCAACATTAGCATTAATTGTTAGTTTTGCACCACCAAACCAAATTAACGTTGGTAGCCCAGTTACATATATCGCAATCTTAATTGGTGTTACGATTGTATTCTGTATTATACCTTTTGTAATTTTTGCCTTAAGAAAACCACACTGAGTTGATCCTAATTCAGATTTTGCACCATTTACATGAGAAATGGAAGGAACTCAACCTGGGCTTGTAAATGAATCAAGTGCACACCCAGAAGCATTAGCTAAAGTGTACTTTGATAACAAGGTAAGACAAGATATTAACATCTTTGATAAAGATATTAAAGATAAAATAGCTGACCTTGAAAAATACATTGCACGGAAAGAAGAAGTTCTGCTTATTAAGCTGCAAAGAGATTCTACTGCATTCGCAAAAAGTGAAGCAAAAATAATCCATGAATTAGAACACGAAAATAAATCAGTAACTAATAAAATGAACTCAGAGAAAAAAGCAGTTTCAAAAATCTTAGATCTCAATAAGAAATCCAAAGATAAAGATACTGCACAAGCTCCCGCAGTAAATGCTGCTCCACCAGCATCAGATGCAAGTTCTAATAAACCTACTGATAATTCGTCAGCTGGTAAATAATGTTAGATTTAAACAAAATTAAAGATACATTAGAAAAATCTTATAACAAATATAAAGATTTAGCAGAAGGTAAAAATGCAAGTTACATCCCTTACTTAGCAAAAGTTCCTTCAAACTTATGCGGAGTAAGTTTAGTAACTACAAAAGGTGAAGTTATCAACTTAGGTGATTACGAGTATCGTTTCGCAATTGAGTCTATTTCAAAAGTTTGTACACTTGCACTAGCTCTTGAAGAAAATAATCCACAAGTTATTAAAACTAAAATCGGAACAAGCCCAACAGGATTACCATTTAATTCTGTAATGGCTTTAGAATTACACAAAGATAAACCTCTTTCACCATTAGTAAATGCAGGAGCAATAGCTACTACAAGTTTAATTGAAGCTAAAGATAAAGAAGAAAGATGGGATAAAATTCTTGATATCCAAAGAAGATTAATGAGCGATAAAATTACTTTATCAGATGATGTTAATACTTCAGAACAAGATACTAACTTCCACAATCGAGCTATTTCTTGGTTATTATACTCAGCAAACCAAATCTATTCTGACCCAATGGATGCTTGTGATGTATATACCAGACAATGTTCAACTTTAGTTTCTGCAAATGATTTAGCGCTACTAGCTAGCACACTTGCAAATGGTGGAAAACACCCTATTACAGGAGAACAAGTAATTTCTAAAAATAATGTTCCACACATTTTAGCTGAAATGACTATGGAAGGATTATATGATAAATCTGGTGAATTCGCCTACTACGTAGGATTACCAGGAAAAAGTGGAGTTGGTGGAGGGTTAATTGCAGTAGTTCCTGGAAAACTAGGTGTTGCAGTATTTAGTCCCCCATTAGATGCTTACGGAAACTCTGTTAGAGGATTTAAAATCATCAAAGATTTCTGTAATAAAATGAACTTTAACTTATACAAAAAAGATGAGTAAGAAAGGACAAATATGCCGTTACACAATGTAAAAAGCAATAAAAACGACAGTATTTTCGGGAACAAATTTGCCGATAAAGAATTGCCTAAAGACAAATTACCAAAGACAGAATCTGATCCTGATACTGTTTTAGAAATTGTTAAGGACGAATTGTTTTTAGACGGTAATGCAAGACAAAATCTTGCTACATTCTGTCAAACTTGGGAAGAAAAACAAGTTCACGAATTAATGGACATTTCTATCAATAAAAACTTAATAGATAAAGATGAATATCCACAAACAGCTGAAATTGAAAGACGCTGTGTTGCTATGGTTGCAAATTTATGAAATGCACCTAAAGATAAAGAGCCTATTGGTACTTCAGGAATCGGTTCATCTGAAGCTTGCATGCTTGGTGGTATGGCTATGCTTGAAAGATGAAAAGAAAGAAGAAAAGCAGCAGGTAAACCATATGACAAACCTAACTTGGTTTGTGGACCAGTTCAAGTTGTTTGAGAAAAATTCTGTAGATACTGAGATGTAGAAATTCGTCAAGTTCCAATGGAAGAAGACCGCTTCTATATGGATGCTGATAGCATGCTTAAATACATTGACGAAAATACAATCGGGGTAGTTACAACATTTGGATTAACATTTACTGGTGCATATGAACCTGTTAAAGAACTTTCAGATGCCTTAGATAAATTATACAAAACCACTGGTTTAGATGTTCAAATGCACGTTGATGCTGCAAGTGGAGGTTTCTTAGCTCCATTCATTGAACCTGGTATTATCTGAGACTTTAGAGTACCTAGAGTTAAATCAATTTCAGCTTCAGGACACAAATTCGGACTAGCACCACTTGGAGCTGGTTGAGTTGTATGAAGAGATAAGAGTGAATTACCAGAAAAACTTATCTTCCACGTAAATTACTTAGGTGGAGATATGCCGGTATTCCAAATTAATTTCTCACGTCCTGCTGGACAAATCATTTCACAATACTACTTATTCCTTCGTTTAGGAATGGAAGGATATAGAAAGATTCATCAAAATTGCTATGACACAGCACAATACATAGCAAAAGAAATTGAAGGTATGGGATACTTTGATCTCATCAATGATGGTGATCCTAAGAAAGGTATTCCAGCTACAACTTGAAAATTCAAGAAAGGTGTAGATTTAGGATTCAATCTCTACGATTTAGCTGATAAATTAAGAGTTAGAGGATGACAAGTTCCTGCTTACTCATTACCAGCAAATGCTCAAGACGTAATTGTTCAAAGAGTACTTATCCGTCAAGGATTTGGTCGTGATATGGCTGCTTTAATGATCCAAGATCTTAAAAATGCCGTAGAAGAACTAAAAGCTCACAACCCAGAAGTTTCACTCGATGAAAAATCAGGTGGATTCAAACATACTTAATAATAAGTTTTTCCTTAAGCTTCGGCTTGAGGTTTTTTAATACAAAAAATCACTACAGCGTAGTGATAAAAGTAATTATTTATTCTTTTCAAGTAACTCTAAATAAGCTGCTTGAGCTATCATCGCTCCATTATCAGTAGCATACTTTAATGATGGAATAATTGTATTTGGATGTAATTTAACAAACTCACTTCTAAGCAATTTATTAGCAGAAACCCCACCACCAAGTACTAAAGTTTTAACATCGTATTTTTCAAGTGCAAGTTTTGTTTTAGCTATTAAATAATTCACAGCAGTTCTTTGAAATGAAACTGCAAGCATAATAGGATCAATTTGTTCATTTTTCATTTTAGCTTTATTAACTTTATTTAATACTTGAGTTTTTAAACCTGAAAATGAGAAGTCAAAGTCATTTTCGGTATGTGGTTTAGTGAATTCTACATAAGTTCCATCATAAGATTGGGATAATTTATCAATAATAGGTCCGCCAGGGAATCCAAGTCCTAGACGAGTAGAAACCTTATCAAATGCTTCACCAACAGCGTCATCTAAGGTTTCACCAATAATTTCAGTTTGTGATGGAGAAGAAGCGTAAATTAATTGAGTATGACCACCAGAAACTAGTAAACATAAAGCAGGAAATGTGATTTCTTCAGTTAATGTTGAAGAAAGAAAATGTCCAATTAAATGATTTACTGGAATTAGAGGCTTTTGAATGCTTTGCGCTATAGCGCTAGCAAATAAGTAACCAACTTGTAATGTACCTACCAATCCAGGCTCTTTAGTATAAGCTACATAATCAAATTCATTTAAATCATATTTTTCTTGAAGCATTAATTGAATTAAAGCAATATTTTTAACATGTTCACGTGAGGATACTTCTGGAATAGTACCTCCGAATTCTTTGAAAATATCAATTTGAGAAATAGTTCACATATCAAGAACTTTTCCATCACGCAATACTGCGATTGAAGTATCGTCGTGTGAAGTTTCAATACCTAAAATAAGCACTATTTAACACCTCCTATTTGTGGAAGTTTTATGTATAAAGCTTCAATTTCCATTGTTTCTGCAAATCTAAAACAATTTTTATATGCAGCAAAATTTTTAATCATCTCATCATAATTAATATTATTTAAAGTTTGATTATGATTTTCTACTACTGAAATACAGTTGTGAAAGTTGCTAACATCATATTTATCAAATTCATATTGATATAATTTATTTCCTTGTGCATCGGTGTAAGCAATCTTAGTGTTTGGATATTGCACTTTAATTAAATCCATTGTAGTTGTAATATACATTTTAATGTTGTTTAATAAAGCTAAAGTTCTAAAGAAAACAAGTGAGCTTCTAATTCCGGTGAAAAATCCAGGACCAACATTAGTATATAATGCATTAATATTTTGGATTGCAAGATTATTTCTTTCAAGTAAAATAGCGAATTGTTGAGTGATTAGTTCGACTTTTTTCTTATATCCCTTTAAAAGAATAAAATCAAGAACACGAAATTCTTGATCGAATAATACTAGGACAAAATCTTGACTTGATGTGTCTAAAAATACATTCATTATCTTACCTCTGTAATTTCAAAAACGTGTTGAAGTTCACGATTAATAGAAGCGTCTATTTCTACAAAACTATCAAATTGATATTTCTTTAAATTAGCTCACTCAATTGCTACAACATTATCTTCAAAATAATCTTCAAATTCTTCGATATCACCTTGGTAGTTGTATAAATCTATATGAATTAAACCTGAATAATTTTTCATATAAGAAAAGCTTGGTGAAGTGATGTTATCTTTAATTCCTAAATGTTTAGCAAGTAAACGAACAAATGTGGTTTTTCCAGCTCCTAAATCACCATTTAAAAGAATAATTTTCTTTTCTTTAAATAGTTTTAAGTTGTCTTGGATAAAATTGTTTAAATCTTGCAGGTTGTTACAAATTATTTTTTGCATTCTAATACTTCGATTTCTTCGTTTGAAAGTTTTCTTCCAAGTTTAATAACCACAATAGCTTCAGGTCCGGTGTGAATTGAAATGCAATTTGGTAAGCAACTTTGGAATACACGATTAGGATATGAATTTTTTAAGTGAGAAATAACTTCACTTGTTTCGGCACAATCGTTTTGCAAGATTAAAATATCATCATCATTATCAGCGGCTTTTTCATCTGATTTATTTAAAACAGTTTTAAGGAATACTCTTCCTTTTCCTTCTTTTTCAAGTTTACCTTTGTGGAATTGAATAATAGGAACAATTTTAAGTAATTTAGCTACTGTAGCTGCAGAAGGTGAAAGTCTACCACCTTTAACCAAATAATCATTGTATTTAGGAATTAAAGACACAAACATATTTTCATCTCAGGCTTCAGCTTGGTGTAAGGCATCCTCAACATCAAGTCCTTGTTTAACTAAATCAAGGAATTTAAAGACTTGGAATGTAAGCAGTATTGCAATATATTCAGATTCAAATACTCTAAGTTTAGGATATAAAGACTCAAGTCCTTTGATATTTTGATATTGTGAAGACAAATATTTAGAAATCGGAAATACCACAACATAATCATGATCTTGTGATAATTTTTCAACTAATTCTTCTACATATCCAATTGGAGTACATGATGTTTTGTAGCTTTGAGTTTGAAGAGAGAAAACTTCAAATAATTTATTGCTATGTAAATCATCTCCATCATTATAAATTTTTCCATCAAGTTCTATTTTTAAGGGTAAAAAATGTCATCCTAATGCTTCAACCTGTTGTTTGGTTAAACCACAAGATGAGTCAACTATAATCGCTATATTTTTCATAGTTTAATTATAATATAAAATCCAATAAAGAAAGGTATAATAATAGCATGATATTATTCAATAATTTAAACAAAACATTTACTAATACTTCAGTTATTTTTGTGGATTCAAGAATCAAAAAAACTAATCAAATTGCTAAGGATGATTTAGTCTTTTTTGTTGATGAAAACCACAATATTTCAAGTATTAACGTATTAGATAATAATAAATATTACATTAGCGATGAAACTAAATTTGGCTATATTACTTCAAAAACTTTAGATTTAATTCAACAAAAGGCTAATGAATTAAATTTAATTCTTTCAAATGAACCTAAATTTATTTACGGTTTAATTAAAGAAAGAAAAGCACATCCAAAAAGTGAAAGACTTTTTGTGCTTCAAGTGCACATTTCTCCTGAAAAAGAAATTCAATTAGTAACAAACACCTTAGATTCACAAGAAGGTAAAGTTGTAGTTTTAGCTCTACCAGGTAGTGTTACAAAAGCTGGAACTGATGTAGTTGCTGGTGAAATTATGGGAGTAAAAAGTTATGGTATGCTAACCGGATATCAAACACTTGGATTTGATAAAGAAGGATTAATTTTTGGAGATGCTAGCCTGATAGGAAAGGACTTTGAATTTAAATAATGACAATAATTGAAGATTTAAAACAACGTGGAATTTTAAAAGCTATTAGTAGCGAAGAAAAATTTAATAATTTACCTCAAGGAGCTGCAGTTTACTGTGGATTTGACCCAACTGCAACTTCACTTCATTTAGGTAACTACATTCAAATAGCTAATTTAATTAGATTTAAAAATCATGGGTTTAAAGTTTATGCTCTTCTTGGAGGAGCAACAGGAATGATTGGAGATCCATCATTCAAAGATGCTGAAAGACAACTTTTAGATAATGAAACTATTTTAAATAATAAAAATCATATTAAAGCACAACTTGAAAGCTTTGGACTTGAAGTAATTGATAACTATGACTTCTACAAAGATATGAACATTCTTGAATTCTTAAGAAGTGTTGGAAAATTAGTTAATGTTTCTTACATGCTTGCGAAGGATTCAGTTGCCTCAAGAATTGATAAAGGATTATCATTTACTGAATTTTCATATCAATTAATCCAAGGTTGAGACTTTTTATCATTATACAAAGATAAAAACGTAATGATTCAATTTGGTGGTTCCGATCAATGAGGTAATATAACCACTGGATTAGATATGATTTCTACTATGTTTGGAAACGAACATAAAGCGCTTGCTATTACAGCTAACTTACTTACTGATGCAAATGGGAATAAATTTGGTAAATCAACTGGTGGTGGTTCACTTTGACTTGATAGTGATAAAACTAAACCTTACATTATGTATCAATTTTTACTTAATCAACCTGATAGCGAAGTTGAAAAACTTCTTAACTGATTAACATTTTTAGATAAAGTGGAAATTGATGAAATTTTAAAATTACATAATGAAAATCCAGCTGCTAGAATTGCACAAAAAGCCCTTGCATTTAATGTTATTAAGCAAGTTCATAATGAAGAAGAAGCTAAAAAAGCTCATCTAGCTTCAACAATTCTTTTTAGTAAAGATTTAAATTTAACTGAAATTGCTGTTGATGAAATTGAAATGTTACAAGATGTATTAAATACTATTGAATTAAAGCAAAATGAAAACTTAGTTAGTCAGCTTATTGCTCAAGGAATTTTAAAATCAAAACGTGAAGCTAAAGAATTTATCCAAAATAAAGCTTTAAAAGTAAATTTAATTCCAGTTGATGAAGAATCAAATTTAACTTCAGAAATCTGAAATAAAAAATATGCTTTATTACACGTTGGTAAAAAGCATATCTATTTAGTTAAATTAGTAGCTTAGGCTACTTTTTTATTGTCTAAATAATTTATTGTTTTTCTTATATTCATATAACTTAACAGTTTCTTTTAATTTTGCAATACATTCTGCATCATCAAATGGTTTTACCTCTTGAGCATTATCTCATAGGATTGTAAGGTAGTAGACTAATATCTTTTGTTGAATTAAATATTCTTCTCAATATGTATCATAACAATCTAAGAAGTATCTTTCTTGTTCTTCATTAAGATTTGTTCCGCAAATAAAGTAAGCTAAATCAAAATGTTTATCACCCATTGAAGCGTATTCTCAATCAATAAAGTAGATTTTACCTTCTTGTGAAAGCAAAATATTATCAATATATAAATCATTATGTAATGGACGATTAGTTTCTGAGTTTTTAAGAATTAAATTAATTCTTTTGTAATATTCATCAATCACATCGATTCTAATATTTCTTTCTCTAAGGATTTTGCGATATTCTTTAACTCTAGCGGCAACATTAGATTTAGGAAATGGTAAAGCGGAATCATGCAGAGTTTTAAAATCATCCGCTATTTGTTTTAAGATGTCTTTGTTAAAAACTATTGGTTGAGTTTTGATTCATTCCCATTCAACTTCGCTGTCAGTATTTTTAATTAATTTAGGCACAAAATCAAATTTTTCAAGTAATGCATAATCTAATTTGTGATTAAATTTATTTACAACTTTAGTCTGCAACATTGTATTGTCTGTTTGATATGAAATATTAGTATTTCCGATTAAAATTCTTTGCTTCATCTTATATCTCCATTTTTATAAAACTGTATAATAAAAGTATATCAAAGATTTAATAAGGAAGTTATGATGAAAAATAAAATTAAAGTTTCTTATCTTATTAGAGATTTAGGGAACACAATGTTAAAACTTTTATTACTTGATAACAACCACAATGTGATTGCTTTTGAAAAGTTTTTAATTAACAAAACTAAAAAACAAGATATTTTAGATTTCTTGAAATATTATCAAATTGATGCAGATACTAAAGTAATTACTGGAAGTACCAATCCAGATTTAAGATTAATTACTCAGTCAAATGAAATATTAAATGATCTTAATATCAAAAACAACTATATAGTAAATGCAAAAAGCAAAGTTTCATTTAACTTAAATGAAAAAATTGATAAAAATACAGTAGGGGTAGATATTTTAGCTGCTTGTCAGTATGCTTATAACCATAAATTAGCTAGCAGTTGAATTTTCATGTTTGGTTCAGCATCAGTAGCAATTTTATATCACAATGATACCTTGCAAGGAGTTTCGATTGCTCCAGGAATTATGCAATCATTTGAATATTTAGGAAGCAAAATTGCAAAATTAAAATCTAATGATTTAATAGCTGATGCTGCACTAGGACAAGATACCATCCAAGCCTTGAATTCAGGCTTATTTAACTTAATGAACGGATTTATTCTGTCACATCTTTTATCTCAAAATCCATATGTAGGAAATGTAATTACTACAGGAGGAACTGCAGATTTAATTAAAGATAAATATGATGTAAATCAATTAATGATTCTTTATGGATACTTATATATTTATTTAAATAACATTTAAAAACTTTAGTTTTTAGCTTGCTGCCTAAGCGAGTTTTTTATTTATTTTATGCCTACTATTTAATAGTTAAAAAATATAGCTATTTTATACTTAAAATACAGAATTTAATATAATTGTTTTATTATGAATATAACAGCTGAAAAGAAAAAGAATTTTTGACTAAATCGTTTTGTACCTGCAATTGTCATTGTGGTAATTTTAGCACTCTCTTTAGTTACTTTTGCTTATTCTTTTAGACCTAATTTATATAGTGAATTTTCAACAGCTGGATTCTGAGTTTTAAGGGTATTTTCATTATTTCTAATTGGTGCTGTAGTTGCGATGATTTTTTACGAACTTTCGCACGCTTATAGTGAAATGTTAGTTCCAAGTATTATATTAACAATACTATATGTAGCTTCAATGCTTTTGGGGAAAGACTTTTTCTCACAAATATTATTTGGTAGATTGGGCTCATCATATGTTCCAGTCATGAATATTGACAACATCGGTTATCTCTTCACAGAAAAATTTGAGAAGTATATTTTTGATTATTGAGTATTAATTACTACTTTTATTGTTGCATTAATTTTCTTATTAATCAGATTAACTGTGGTTAAAAATATAACTATTAAATATTTAATTTTTAAAACTCTTTCTCTTTGAGTTATTTCAATTATTCTAACCTTATTTGTTAAAACTTTTATTGTACTGCTCACACAAAGTTATGGAATTGAACTTATTTTATTCTTTATTATCATCGCTTCATCATACGATATTGGTGGTTACTTTGGTGGAAGATTCCTTGGACATAAAATGTTTAAATCAAAATTAGCTCCAACAATTAGTCCTAAGAAAACTTGAGAAGGAGCAATCATAGGATATATTGTTTCTTTTGCAGCGACTATGATATACATTTTTATTGCATGAGGAATAAGAGGAAAAACCTCTGATAGTGTTGCTGGAATATTATTAAATAGTAGTTCTCATTTCTTCCCATACTTGCTTTCATTCTTATTTATAGCACCATTAATAGCTTTATTTGGAGATTTATTCTTTTCACTTGTTAAAAGAAGAAATGAAATTAAAGATTTCTCTAATATCTTAAAAGAACATGGGGGATTATTAGACAGAATTGATTCTATTTCATTTGTTTTTGTTTTCTTTGGTATTTTAGCTGCTTGTTCAACACTTTAAGAAACTGGAGGGTAATATGGACTATAAAAATAATAATTTTAAAAAACTTATGGATTATTTAAACATAAGTTTTTTATCATCTTTTGCAGATGCTGAGTTCAATCCTAATAAGCTTGAATTCAAAAGAGATGCAAATACGGGTAAAATTAAGTATCAAAAAGTATTTCTTAGTACTAAATTGCCTTCTTGAAATGATTTTGAACACATGCTCAAAACTTGTAAGAAGGAAAAGTTTTGGGTTGAATATGATTTTGAACATTTAGATTTATCAAATCCAGAAATCATTGAATACATTAAAAACATTATGCAATATGATGAAGAATTAAATGGTTGCGAATTACATCAATGTTTAAAAACAACCGCTTCATTATATTACAATAAAGACAATAATGCTTGAGAGTTTGAACACTGTAAACCTGAACAAAAAGATCAATTAGAACAACAAAGTTTTCAACTTACTGCAGTGATGCGAAATTTTGGTTTTAAAAACTTTATTTTGCTACCTAAAGCAGTTGAATCTGTTTGTACTTTAGATGACAATCAAATCAGAAATAATTTTGCTTCGGTTGGAAAATATTATGCAAATGAAATTTCAGAAGCAGCAAGCGAGTCTGGTTTTAATCAAAAAGTACAAAGTAGAAAATTTAACGAATACCGTAGAAATAATAAGTCAAAAAGTTATTCAAATGTAGATATTCAATATGTTAATTCACTTGATGCTGAAGTAGTTGATATCCCAGTTACAGTTTCTGGATTAGTTTATAAAAGTGATGTTATTGAAAAACCGGAATTTAAGATTTATAAATTCTTTATTTCAAATTATAAAGATGCAATTGAAACTAGTTATTTTGTTAATAATTCAAAAGCTCCAGATTATATTCCCTCTATTGGGGATTACGTTGAAGTCTATGGTGTAGTTAATAATCCATATTCATTTAAAAATGATGGTGGTCCATTAAGTAAAATTATTAAAGCACATTTTTACACAAAAATTGATAATCCAAGAAACAATAAACAAGATAATGCTGATTTTAAAAGAGTTGAATTAAGTGCGCATTCTAAAATGAGTACAATGGATGGAATTTTAGATCCGGCGGAAATTATTAAGATAGCTGAAAAATATGGACATAAAGCAGTTACTTTAATTGATTCCAATGGTGTGCAAGGGTTCCCAGAATTCTTTGCTGCTGCAAAAAAATCAAGTGTAAAGCCAATCTATGGTGCTTCATTTGATGTTATTGATAAGAATCATAATTTCTTATTAAATTACGATGGTATTGATAGAGATATTTTAACTAGTCAATATGTTGTTTTAGATATTGAAACAACCCACTTATCAGCACAATATGGAGAATTAATTGAATTTGGTGCTTCAGTTGTAATTGATGGCGAAATTAAAGAAACACACCAATTTTTTGTTAAAGCTAAAAAACCACTTTCATCTACTACAATTAATTTAACCAACATTACTGATGCTATGTTGGAAAATGAAGGATATGACTTAGATGCAGGGCTAGATAAAATTTATGAAATAATAAATAATCGGATTTGTGTAGCTCACAATGCTCACTTTGACTCGCATTTTATTTATCAAAAATTTATTCAACAAAATAAACCTGTGCCGAAAACATTTTTCATTGATACCTTGATGATTTCAAGATACTTATTTAGTGAAAAAAGAGACCACAACTTGGGGGCATTCTGTGCTAATTTATCAGTACTTTATGATTCACAAGTAGCTCACCGTGCTGACTATGATGCTGATGTCCTTGCACAAGCTTGAATTAAATCAATGTATTTACTTAAAGATCGTGGGATTTTAACATTTAAACAATTAGATAGCATCCAAGATACAAGTATTTATAGCAGAACTCGTTCAAGTCAAGTCACTGTACTTGCTTTAAATCAAACTGGATTAAAAGAACTATTTAATTTAGTTACTTTATCACTTACAGAAAGATATTTTGGTTCACCAAAATTATTTATTGAAGATATTGTTAAAACTCCAAACATTTTAATTGGTTCTGGTGGATTAAAATCTAAATTATTAGATTATTGTTTTTACTCATCAGATATTGCAATAGAATCATGGGCACAAAAATTTGATTACATTGAAATTCCACATATTGGAGCGTTGGATCACTTTGATGATGCGCCGGATAAATTTGATGCTTTTGAAATTAAAGATACTATTGTTAAAATGATTCGTTTAGCTCATAAATTTAACAAGATTCCAGTTGCAATTGGTGATGTTAGATATGAAGATAAAATGGATCAAAATATTTTTAAATGTTTAGTATATTCAAAAGGTATCGGAAATGCATCCCACTTCTTATTTGATTATAAAAAAGCCCAAGGACAAGGGATAAAAATTCCGGATCTTTCATTTTACACAACTGATGAAATGTTAGAAGCTTTTTCATTCTTAAATAATGAAGAATTAGTTAATGATTTAGTAATAAATAATCCAAATGCAATTGCAGATATGGTGCAAGATAAAATTGAAGTTATCCACAATGATTTATACACCCCAAAATTTGATAATTCTAAAGATAAGTTATATGAATTAGTTTATAAAACTGCTCATGAAAAATACGGAGAAGTTTTACCTGAATTAATTGAGGAAAGACTTAAAAAAGAAATCACACCTATTTTAGAGTATGGATTTGATGTTATTTACTGAATTTCACACAAACTTGTTAAGAAGTCACTTGATAATGGATACCTAGTAGGTAGTCGTGGAAGTGTCGGGTCTTCATTAGTTGCTACCATGTCAGGAATTACTGAAGTTAATCCACTTCCTCCTCACTATGTGTGTCCTAAATGTAAGAAATTCCAATTAGCTAATGTTGAAGGCGTTACTTCAGGATTTGACTTAGATGATAAAAAATGTGAACAATGTGGAATTGTTATGGAAAAAGATGGACAAACAATTCCATTTGAAACATTCTTAGGATTTAATGCTGATAAAGTTCCGGATATTGATTTAAACTTCTCCGGAGATTATCAAGCTGAAATCCATAATGAAATTAAGCGACTATTTGGTGCTAGTCACACATTTAGAGCCGGAACAATTTCAACTATCAAAGATAAAACAGCTTATGGATATGTTAAAAAAGCTGTTGAAGAATATGGCTTTAATTTTACTCCATCATATATTGATTTCATATCTAGCCAAATGCAAGGGGTAAAAAGAACAACTGGGCAACACCCTGGGGGAATTATTATTATTCCGAAAGAATATGATGTCGAAGACTTTACTCCAATTAACTACCCCGCTGATGATATTAGTTTGGATTGAAAAACTACTCACTTTGATTTCCATGCTATCCATGATAATGTTTTAAAACTTGATATTTTAGGGCATGTTGATCCAACTGCAATTAGAATGCTTGAAAGATTAACAGGATTAAATGTTAAAAAAGATATACCTAAAAAAGATCCTAAAGTTATGTCACTGTTTAACTCAACCAAAGCTTTAGGAATTGAACCAAAAGATATTGGGGGAGAAATCACAGGAGCTTTAGGGCTTCCTGAATTTGGAACGAACTTTGTTCGCCGTATGTTATATGAAGCAAAAGCTGAATCATTTGCTGATTTAATTTCACTTTCAGGACTTTCACACGGGACTGATGTTTGAACAGGAAATGCACAAAGTTTAATTAAAGAAAGAGGAATGACACTTAAAGATGTTATTTCTTGTCGTGATGATATTATGGTTTACCTTATAAATAAGGGTGTAGATCCTTTATATTCATTCAAAATAATGGAAAAGGTTCGTAAGGGTAAAGGGCTAACTGATGAAGAAGTAGCTCAATTGCAAAAGGATAATGTTCCGGATTGATATATTGAGTCAATGAAAAAAATCAAGTACATGTTCCCTAAAGCCCATGCAACAGCTTATGTTTTAATGGCTTGAAGAATTGCTTGATTTAAACTGTATTATCCATTAGAATATTATGCTACTTACTTTACTACTAGAGTTGAAGAATTTGATTTACAAATTCTTTCTAATGACCATGGCGGAACTAAAATAAATAAAAAGATTAAAGAGTTAGAAGAAACTAAAAATAGAAAAGTAAAAGAAGAAAACTTATTACAAACTTTAGAAATAGCTCGGGAATTATATGCAAGAGGATTTAATATTTCGAATATTGATTTAACAAAATCTCTTGCAACTGAATGAGTTGTTGACCGTGAACACAAAATGTTAATTCCTCCATTTTCTGCTGTAGCTGGACTTGGTGAAGCGGTTGCAAATAAGATAATTCAAGGTAGAGAAGAAAGTGAATATATTTCTAAAGAAGACTTTAAAAAACGTAGTGGTATAAATAATACCTTATATAAGTTTTTAGATGAAGAATTAAAAGTTTTAGAAAACTTAAATGAAACAAACCAAATGAAATTGTTCTAAAAGTGCTAAAAAATAAGAATTTTAGAAAAAAATACATTTTTTAATAATTTGTAAAAATTTGATAAAATTACATTGCTAATATAAACGGACAGGATCTGGATGAAAGACCAGACTTAAGGTTGGTTTTAGCGCTAAAACAAAAATATAAAATTTTAAAATCAAAATAATATCTAAATTTAATTAGAAAGGAATATTATGGCAAAATTAGATTTTGATCGTTCAAAAGAACACGTTAACGTTGGTACAATCGGACACGTTGACCACGGTAAAACAACTTTAACTGCTGCTATTGCTACAGTTTTAGCTAAAAAAGGTTTATCAGAAGCTCGTGATTACGCTTCAATCGATAACGCTCCAGAAGAAAGAGCACGTGGAATTACAATTAACACTTCACACATCGAATATCAAACAGAAAAACGTCACTACGCACACGTAGACTGTCCAGGTCACGCTGACTACGTTAAAAACATGATTACTGGTGCTGCTCAAATGGATGGTGCTATCTTAGTTGTTGCTGCAACAGATGGACCTATGCCTCAAACACGTGAACACATTCTTTTATCTAAACAAGTTGGTGTTCCTCGTATCGTTGTTTTCTTAAACAAATGTGATATGTTAGAAGGTGAAGAAGACATGATCGAATTAGTTGAAATGGAAATTCGTTCACTTCTTTCAGAATACGGATTTGACGGAGATAACGCTCCAATCATCCGTGGATCAGCTTTAAAAGCACTTGAAGGTGATGCTAAATACGAAGACAAAGTTATGGAACTTATGGAAGCTGTTGATACATACATCGAAACTCCAGTTAAAGAATTTGACAAACCATTCTTAATGGCTGTTGAAGACGTATTTACAATTACAGGACGTGGAACAGTTGCTACAGGACGTGTGGAACGTGGAACACTTAAATTAAACGATGAAGTTGAAATCGTTGGATTAAAACCTACTAAAAAAACAGTTGTTACAGGAATCGAAATGTTCCGTAAAAACCTTAAAGAAGCACAAGCAGGGGACAACGCTGGATTATTACTTCGTGGGGTAAACCGTGAAGATGTTGAACGTGGACAAGTTCTTGCTAAACCAGGATCAATCGTTCCTCACACAGAATTCGAAGCTGCTATCTATGTACTTAAAAAAGAAGAAGGTGGACGTCACACACCATTCTTCAAAAACTACAAACCTCAATTCTACTTCCGTACAACAGATGTAACAGGTGGAATCGAATTTGAACCAGGACGTGAAATGGTTATGCCTGGAGAAAACGTTAACTTAAAAGTTAAATTAATCGCACCTATCGCTGTAGAAGAAGGAACAAAATTCTCTATCCGTGAAGGTGGACGTACAGTTGGTGCTGGATCAGTTACAAAAATCATTAAATAGTAATTGATACTTTAAAATACATGCTTGAAAAAGTATACTAGGACAACAAAAGTTAACATTCATAAGGGTGTTAACTTTTTATTATTTTTAATAACTAAAAGGAGAACTATGGGTAAACATTTCACAGAAAAGGAGACTGTAAAAAAGTTTGTGTAAATTAAAAAAAATTATAAAAATGACAAAAAGAAAGATAAGTTATCTTAAAATTTAATTGAACCGAAAAGGAGATAACTTATCTATGAATAATTTTAAACAATTAAATACAACTTTAAACAATTTATTATTAGAAAATTTTTCTGTTAAAGATGGTAATAATTTTGAAGATATTATGGAAAAAATAAACGAACATATTCGCAGTTCGTTAAAAAATATTATTGAATCATTAATTTCTGATTCTCTAACTGAATTTTTACAATATAAAAAATATGAAAGAAGTAATGTTTCTAACTATAGAAATGGTTATTATGAAAGAACTATTAATACAGAGTATGGAAAAATGAAATTCTCAATAGCTAGAGATAGACTGAATCAATTTCAAAATGTAATTTTTGATAAATATCAAAGAACACAGTCAATTATTAAGGATTTAGTTACTGAAATGTTTGCAGAAGGAATTAATTACGAATCCATCAGTAAGATAGTTAAAAACGTTTATGGAGCTCAATTATCAAAACAATCAATTTCTAATATTACTGATAATCTAATTGTGAATATTGAAAAGTTTAAGAGCAGAAAACTGCAATCAAAATACATTGCTGTTTTTCTTGATGCAACATATTTTCCTATTAAAAGAGAAACTTATTCAAAAGAAGCTATATACATTGCTTTAGGAATTGATGAAGAAGGGCATAAAGAAGTTTTAGGATTCGCAATAAATCCAACTGAAAACACAATTATTTGAGACGAAATTTTACAAGACTTAAAAAACCGTGGAGTTCAAGAGGTAGGGATATTTGTCACAGATGGACTTCAAGGATTAAAAGATACTGTTCACAATAACTTTCCTAATTCTAAATATCAAAGATGTTGAGTTCATATACAAAGAAATGTATTTGCAAAAGTGCACAACAGAGATAAATTTGAAATAGCAAATGACTTAAAAATGATTTATTCCCAAATCAAGAAGGAAGAAGCAATTAAGGAATATCAATTCTTTTTAGAAAAATGAGAATTTAAATATCCTAGAGTAACACAAGCATTGATAAATATTGAAGATGATTTATTCTCATTTTTTGATTTTCGACTTTCAATCAGAAGAACGATTTACACTACAAATATTATTGAGAGTCTAAATTCAGAAATAAAGTCATCAATGAAAAACAAAAGACAATTTAATTCAATAACAAGTTTAGAAAAATTCTTAGTAACTATATTTGAAAATTACAATAAAAAGGGTATGCTAAGAACACACCCAGGTTTCAAAAATTTGAAATTTATAATATAATTTATCCAACAAAGTTAAGATAACTTTTTTTCATTGCAAAATAAATTTACACAAAATTATTTATAGTCTCCAGAAAAGCAAGAAATTGAAATTTATAATACATTTTTGAAATTTGGTAAAAATCAAGCAATTTCATTGATGTACAAATATGGTTCAAAAGCAAAAAATGATTCCATTAATAAAAGGTTTTGAAAAATCATAAAACATTATAATTTTAATATGAACAAGAAACCAAGAAAACCAGGAAGCGGAAGACCCAAAAAAGTTAAGGAAACTGAAATCAATTGAGATATTTTTCTAGAGATGATTTAATAGAAATCGCTAAAAGATATCGAGAATTAACAAAGGATAAGCCTAAGAACGAAAAAGCGAAAGAAGCCGCAAATTTAAATATAGCTTCATATAAATTAGCTATATTATTCACTTTATGTAGACAAACTGTATCTAAACACAAGAAAAACAATAATATAAGTAGTACAAAACACAAAGAAATAAAACATCAAGAAGTAATAATTCAATCCTTCAAACAAAATAGATGCAAATTTGGAAGACAAAAACTAAAATATTTTATCTTGCACACCTATAATATAGATATAAACGAAAGAACATTAGGAAGATATATGAATTCATTAGGTCTATTTTGTAATGTGCGAAAAAGAGAAAAAATTAAAGAATTGAAAGATACATCAGTTAATATGCCTAACATAGTAGATAGAGATTATAATGATAAAAACAACAGAAATATATATGCTACCGATGTCACATACTTACCAGCTACGAAAGATTTAGTAAATAATCATGTTTATCTTTCTGTAATAATTAAGCATAAAACAAAGGAAATAGTTGGTTTTGCGCTTTCAAAATTTAATGATGCAAATCTTATTTATAAAACATTTGAAAATATACATTTTGAAGATAATTTTATATTACAAGCAGACCATTGTTCAACATACACTTCTCAAACATTTTCTAATTTCATCCAAAATCAAGGTGGTTTAATATCTCTTTCAGGTGTTGGTAATAGTTTAGATAATAGAGTTGTTGAATATTGATTTTCTAATTTAAAAACAGAATTAATTCGTGACATCAATGTTAGAGAAATATCAATAAAAGAATTAGAAAATATTATTGCAGATTATATTGAATGATACAACAAAGAGCGAATTCAATCATGTTTGGATTAAAAACTCCATACACATATGGTATGGAGCTATCTGAATTAATAAATTGTTAATTTTTTGTGTCCTAGTATAAAGTGTGTATTTTTTTATTTTCAGTTCACTTTTGAAAAAATTCATATATTTAGTAAAGAAAAAAAGGAGATATATGAACGACGAAAACGAAACAAAATTAAGTGATGAAGAATTAGCTTTATCAATCAAAGAAACCATGAAAGAAATTTCTAAGAAATTAGGTGAAGAATCTATTATGTTACTAGGTGATATACCTTATATATCTGTCGATACATTTCACAGCGGAAGTTATGTACTAGATAAATTACTTGGAATCAAAGGATATCCAAAAGGTAAAATAATAGAAATCTATGGTCCTGAAAGCTGTGGAAAAACTACTTTAGCTTTAAATGCGATTGCTGAAGTACAAAAAAATAATGGAATAGCAGCATTTATTGATGCTGAACATTCCATCGATTCAGAATATGCAAAAAAGCTAGGTGTAAATATTGATAGATTAATCTTATCACAACCAGATTCAGGCGAACAAGCTTTAGAAATTGTGGATATTTTAGCTAAATCAGGCAAAATTGATTTAATTGTGGTAGATAGTGTTGCTGCATTAGTGCCTGAAGCTGAATTACAAGGTGAAATGACTGATTTACAAATAGGTGCACAAGCTAGATTGATGTCTAAAGGACTTAGAAAAATAACTGGTAATTTAAACAAAAATAAAACTACTATTATATTTATTAACCAAATCAGAGAAAAAGTTGGTGTAATATTTGGGAGCCCCGAAACCACTCCAGGGAGGAAGAGCTTTAAATTCTATTCAAGTGTCAGAATAGAAGTTAGAAAAGGTTCACCAATTACTGAAGGTAAAGATATAGTTGGAAATGAAATTAGATTCAAAGTAGTTAAAAATAAATTATCCGTTCCATATAAAACAGGACAATCAGAATTATATTTTTCTGAAGGTTTAGATAAATATGGTGAACTTGTGGACTTAGGTGTAGAAAATGGAATTATCGAGAAAAAAGGTGCATGATTTAGTTATAAGGGTGAAAATGTAGCTCAAGGTAAGAAAAATATGAGAAACTTCATTTATTTAAACGAAAATATCCAGTCCGAAATACGTAACACCTTATAAATTTAGAGAAAATGGTAACCCATTTTCTTTTTTATATAAAAAAATAAAAAAATGCTTTGATGAAAATTAAACTGCTATATAATAATAACACTTGTTGAGTAAGCAAGTGATAAAGTTCTTTGAAAACTAGATATATACAATGTACATGACAGTCAATTTTTTCGAGAGTTTGATCCTGGCTCAGGATGAACGCTGGCTGTGTGCCTAATACATGCATGTCGAGCGGAGTTCTTCGGAACTTAGCGGCGAATGGGTGAGTAACACGTACTTAACGTACCTCTTAGATTGGGATAACGGTGAGAAATCACCGCTAATACCAGATACTTATAAAGAAGGCATCTTCTTTATATAAAAGGAGCTCTCAAGCTCCACTAGGAGATCGGGGTGCGGAACATTAGTTAGTTGGTGAGGTAATGGCTCACCAAGACTATGATGTTTAACGGGGTTGAGAGACTGATCCGTCACACTGGGACTGAGATACGGCCCAGACTCCTACGGGAGGCAGCAGTAGGGAATTTTCCACAATGGGCGAAAGCCTGATGGAGCGACACAGCGTGCAGGATGAAGGCCTTCGGGTTGTAAACTGCTGTTATTTAGGATGAAAAAATAGTAGAGGAAATGCTATTATCTTGACAGTACTAAATCAGAAAGCAACGGCTAACTATGTGCCAGCAGCCGCGGTAATACATAGGTTGCAAGCGTTATCCGGAATTATTGGGCGTAAAGCGTCTGTAGGTTGTTTATTAAGTCTGGCGTCAAAACTTGGGGCTCAACCCCAAATCGCGTTGGATACTGATAAACTAGAATTGTGTAGAGGTTAACGGAATTCCTTGTGAAGCGGTGAAATGCGTAGATATAAGGAAGAACATCAACTTGGCGAAGGCAGTTAACTGGGCACATATTGACACTGAGAGACGAAAGCGTGGGGAGCAAACAGGATTAGATACCCTGGTAGTCCACGCCGTAAACGATGATGATTAGCTGATGGGAACCATCGGCGCAGCTAACGCATTAAATCATCCGCCTGAGTAGTATGCTCGCAAGAGTGAAACTTAAAGGAATTGACGGGGATCCGCACAAGCGGTGGAGCATGTGGTTTAATTTGAAGATACGCGTAGAACCTTACCCACTCTTGACATCTTCTGCGAAGCTATAGAGATATAGTGGAGGTTAACAGAATGACAGATGGTGCATGGTTGTCGTCAGCTCGTGTCGTGAGATGTTCGGTTAAGTCCTGCAACGAGCGCAACCCTTGTCCTTAGTTAAATATCCTAAGGAGACTGCCCGGGTAACTGGGAGGAAGGTGGGGACGACGTCAAATCATCATGCCTCTTACGAGTGGGGCAACACACGTGCTACAATGGACGGTACAAAGAGAAGCAATATGGCGACATGGAGCAAATCTCAAAAAACCGTTCTCAGTTCGGATTGTAGTCTGCAACTCGACTACATGAAGTCGGAATCGCTAGTAATCGTAGATCAGCTACGCTACGGTGAATACGTTCTCGGGTCTTGTACACACCGCCCGTCACACCATGGGAGCTGGTAATGCCCGAAGTCGGTTTAGTCAACTACGGAGACAACTGCCTAAGGCAGGACTGGTGACTGGGGTGAAGTCGTAACAAGGTATCCCTACGAGAACGTGGGGATGGATTACCTCCTTTCTACGGAGTACACATAAACAATATTTATTGTTACTTAATTACCTTATTTTATAAATTATTTCGTCATGGGATATATCTAGTTTTGAGAGGATTTTCTCTCTATGTTCTTTGAAAACTGAATAGTAAAGATATTAATATAACAACGACATCAAAAAATAAATTAGTCAATTTGTTTTGTGATACCGAGAAATTATTAGAAATAATAATTCGTTAAAATGTCTTTGAATACATCAACAACAATAGGAAAATATTGTTACAACTTTTAAATAAGTAAGAGTTTGTGGTGGATGCCTTGGGTCTGAAAGTCGATGAAGGACGTGATTACCTGCGATAAGCCTCGTGGAGCTGGATATAAGCAACGAAACGGGGATTTCCGAATGGGGAAACCTAACTAGAGTAATGTCTAGTTGCATTGGAATGAATAAAATAGTTCCATTAGCGAGACACGTTGTGAACTGAAACATCTTAGTAGCAACAGGAAGAGAAAATAAAAATGATTTCATCAGTAGCGGCGAGCGAACGTGAAAGAGCCCAAACCAGTTTTTTAAACTGGGGTTGTAGGACTATCTACATAAAGTTACAAATCTTTGTTATAGCAGAATAGTTTGGGAAAACTAAGCATAGAGGGTGATACTCCCGTATGCGAAATAGCAAGGACTTTTGATAGTATCCTGAGTAGGGCGGGGCACGTGAAACCCTGTCTGAATCTGCCTGGGACCATCCGGTAAGGCTAAATACTAATCAGACACCGATAGTGAACTAGTACCGTGAGGGAAAGGTGAAAAGAACCCGGGAGGGGAGTGAAATAGAATCTGAAACCACTTACTTACAATTAGTCAGAGCCCGTTAATGGGTGATGGCGTACATCTTGCAGTATGGACCGGCGAGTTATGTTAACATGCGAGGTTAAGCGGAAAAAGCGGAGCCGTAGAGAAATCGAAGTCTTAATAGGGCAACTAGTATGTTGATATATACCCGAAACCATGTGATCTATTCATGAGCAGGCTGAAGCTTGGTTAATCCCAAGTGGAGGGCCGAACCGTAGTACGCTGAAAAGTGCCCGGATGACTTGTGAATAGCGGAGAAATTCCAATCGAACTTGGAGATAGCTGGTTCTCCTCGAAATAGCTTTAGGGCTAGCGTGTGATGTTAAGCTTTGATGGTAGAGCACTGAATATGGAATGGCCACGTCTAGTGGTACTGACTATAATCAAACTCCAATATCATTGTGTATTATCATGCAGTTGGAACCGGGGTGCTAACGTCCAGGCTCGCGAGGGCAACAACCCAGATCGTCGGCTAAGGTCCCAAAATCGTGTTAAGTCAGAAAGGTTGTGAGATTTCATAAACAACTAGGAGGTTGGCTTAGAAGCAGCCACCCTTTAAAGAGTGCGTAATAGCTCACTAGTCAAGAGATCTTGCGCCCATAATGTAACGGGAGTAAAACACGATACCGAAGCCACGGGTACATTTAGTACGTTAGAGGAGCGTTCTTAATGCGGCGAAGTCAGACCGTGAGGACTGGTGGAGCGTTAAGAAGTGAGAATGCCGGTATGAGTAACGATTTGAGGTGAGAATCCTCAACGCCTATTGGGAAAGGTTTCCTGGGGAAGGTTTGTCCACCCAGGGTTAGTCAGGACCTAAGGAGAGGCTGAAAAGCGTATCCAATGGACAACAGGTTAATATTCCTGTACTACCTGCGTAAGTGATGGAGTGACGAAGAAGGATAGCACTACCCATTATTGGATTTGGGGGTAAGCAACAACTGGTGAGATTAGTTAAATGCGGTCTCTATAACTGGGAGTTGTGACGCATAGCTACTTGTAGCAAATTGTGTGATTTCATACTTCCTAGAAAAGCTTCTAAACGTTATAACACAAAAGGTACCTGTACCGAGAACGGACACACGTTCCCAAGATGAGTATTCTAAGGCGAGCGAGAAAACCAATGTTAAGGAACTCTGCAAATTAACCCCGTAAGTTCGCGAGAAGGGGTGCCGACTTTTGTCGGCCACAGTAAATTGTGAGGGGCAACTGTTTATCAAAAACACAGCTCTCTGCTAAATCGTAAGATGAAGTATAGGGGGTGAAGCCTGCCCAGTGCCCGAAGGTTAAGCGGATTTGTTAGCTTATGCGAAGCATTGAAGTGAAGCCCGGGTGAACGGCGGCCGTAACTATAACGGTCCTAAGGTAGCGAAATTCCTTGTCGGCTAAATACTGACCTGCACGAAAGGCGCAATGATCTCTCAACTGTCTCAACATTGGACTCGGTGAAATTATGGTCCCAGTGAAAACGCTGGGTACCCGCATCAAGACGAAAAGACCCCATGGAGCTTTACTACAACTTCGTATTGAAACTTGGCCTAACATGTGTAGGATAGGTGGGAGACAATGAGGCTAGGACGCTAGTTCTAGATTAGTCGACCTTGAAATACCACCCTTGGTATGTTGAGTTTCTAACCTGCTACCGTTATCCGGTAGGGGGACAGTGCGTGGTGGGTAGTTTGACTGGGGCGGTCGCCTCCTAAAAGGTAACGGAGGCGTTCAAAGGTACACTCAATACGGTCAGAAACCGTATGCAGAGCGCAAAGGTAGAAGTGTGCTTGACTGCGAGACCTACAAGTCGAGCAGGTGCGAAAGCAGGACTTAGTGATCCGGCTGTACGTCATGGAACGGCAGTCGCTCAACGGATAAAAGTTACCCTGGGGATAACAGGCTTATCTTGCCCAAGAGATCACATCGACGGCAAGGTTTGGCACCTCGATGTCGGCTCATCGCATCCTGGAGCTGGAGTCGGTTCCAAGGGTTTGGCTGTTCGCCAATTAAAGCGGTACGCGAGCTGGGTTCAGAACGTCGTGAGACAGTTCGGTCCCTATCTGATGTGGGCGTTGGAATATTGATGAGAGCTGCTCTTAGTACGAGAGGACCGGAGTGGACGTACCGCTGGTGTTCCAGTTGTTCCGCCAGGAGCATAGCTGGGTAGCTAAGTACGGAAGGGATAACCGCTGAAAGCATCTAAGTGGGAAGCCTCCTCAGAGATAAGTATTCCCTTGAAATTCCTTGTAGACTACGAGGTTGATAGGATGGAAGTGTAAGTGTAGTAATACATTTAGCTGACCATTACTAATAAATTGAAAGGTTTAAAAGTTAATGTATTCAGACATTTTAATGAATTATTAAATTACTATTCAGTTTTTAAAGAACATAAAAAATGACGCTTCAAGCGTTTTTTTATTTTTAAAAATATTATATAATTACGCTGTAATAAAAAAGGGGAAAAATTGCGGACATTAATATATAAATTTCATAACGGTTGAAGACAGTTTTGAAGTACTAAAGAATTAACAAAAAAGATACTTTTTACATCTTTCCTTTTAATTATTTATATTATGGGAACAACAATTACAGTTCCATTTGTTAAGATTCAAAATAATGATCAACTAAATAATAACTCATTCCTTAACACACTTAATTTAATTGGTGGTGGAGGTTTAAGACAATTTTCATTATTTGCATTAGGGATAAGCCCGTTTATTAATGCTTCCTTAATCATGATGATTCTGCAATCTAAACTTTTCCCTCCAATTCAAAAATTAGGTCAAAGTGGACCACAAGGAAGAAGAAAAATCAATGTTATTACTAGATTTTTAACTCTTCTAATTGCTTATCCTCAAGCTGTATTCTTGCTTAAGACTTTAACAGCTGGTGGAAGAAATTCATTTATTGGATTTGATTTAGCAGGTACAGGTATTTCAGAAGGTGCTATGGCTTACTTTATTTTACCTGTAGTGCTAACTGCTACTTCTTTATTTGCGCTTTTTATTTCTGAAGAAATCACAAATAAAGGGATTGGAAATGGGACAAGTTTAATTATTTTCACTGGTATTGCAGCTCGTTTACCATTCCAATTTAAAGAAGCATTTATTCACTATATTGGACTTGATGCATCACAAAGTGCAAGTTCACTTGTAGGTATTGTTAACTTTACAACATATATTGTTGTTTACCTTGTAGTAGTTATGATTATTGCAATTGTTTATGGTGCTGAAAGACATATTCCGATCCAACAAATAGGTGCAGGACGTTCAAAAAGCAAAAAAGATATTGGAAACTTACCAATTAAATTAAATCCTGGTGGTATTATGCCGATTATTTTTGCGATGATGGTACTATCATTTCCAACTATGATTGCAAACATCTTACCAGATGATAATGCTTCAAAACAATGAATTAATCAAAACTTACAATTTACTCAACCAATTGGATTCTCATTACTTTTAGTAATTATTTTCTTTTTCTCACTTGTAATGGGAATTCAACAATCAAAAGTAGACAAAATAGCTGAAGATTTTGCTAAGAACTCTACATATATTCCGGGTGTTAGACCTGGAGAAGAAACTCAAGATTACTTAATTGCAATTGTATTTAGATTAAGTGTCTTCTCATCAATTTACTTATTAATTTTAGGTGGTATGCAGTATGTTGAGATCATGGCTGGAATATTACCTAGTGTTATTTCTTTTGGTGGTACAGGTTTAATGATTTTAGTTAGCGTTTCACTGGAAACAGTGGGACAATTACAAGCAAGAAGAAAAACTTATAGACTTGCTAAAGCTAAACGTGAATCAATTAAAAATATCGAAAAAGATTATGAAACCGAAAGTGTCGAAGGATTATTATGATAAATAATATAAAAACCAACCTTATTTTTATGGGGCAGCCTGGAGCTGGAAAAGGGACTGTTGCTTCATTACTTGCAAGTAAAAGCAACTTAATCCATGTTTCAACAGGTAACATTTTTAGAAAAGAAATCGAAAATGAAACAGAACTTGGAAAACAAGTTAAAAGCATTGTTACAACAGGTGGATATGTACCTGATGAAATTACAAATAAAATTGTTCAGAATGCTTTAGAAGAACTTAAAAAGCAAAATAAATATTTTATTTTAGATGGATTTCCTAGAACAAAAGCACAAGCTGAGTTTTTAAAATCTCTTGAAGGATTTGAATTTTTAGTTGTTGAATTAGAAGTTGATAAAAAAATAATTTTAGACAGATTATCAGGAAGAAGAACTTGTTCAAAATGTGGAGAAAGTTATCATGTAAAATACAAACCTTCACATGATAATGTAACTTGCAACTTATGTGGTTCACAACTAGTTCAAAGACCAGATGATACTGAAGAACGTATCGCTCATAGACTTGAAATTTATGAAGAACAAACTAAACCTTTATTAGATTATTATAAGAGTTTAAATGAATTAAATATTATAGATGCATCGCAAACCCCTGATTTAGTGGCGGATAAAGTGCTTAAATTAATTCAAAAAAATGCTAAAATATAAAAACAAAATTAGTAGAAAGGATTTTTAAAGTATGATTACAATAAAAAATCCTGAAGAAATCAAAAAGATTTCTAAATCTTGTCAAATCTTGGCGGAAGTGAAGCAAGTGCTTTGAGACTTTGTAAGACCAGGTGTTTCTTTAAAAGATATTGATCAATTGGCTTTTAAAGAAATAATTAAACGGGGAGCTAAACCAGCATTCAAAGGTTTATATGGCTTTCCAGCTACAGCATGTATATCTGTAAATGAACAATTGATTCATGGTATCCCAAGTGATTATGTTTTAAAAGATGGAGATCTAATCAGTATTGATTTAGGTTGCATCTGAGAAGGATACAATAGCGATAGTGCTTTCACTAAAGGTGTAGGTAAGATATCACAACAAGATCAAGAGTTAATTGATGTTGCTAAAAACTCTTTCTTAGCTGGATTTAATGCAATTAAAAAAGGCGCAAGAGTTGGGGATATTTCAAACGCTATTGGAACATACATTAGAAATCACGGATACTATACACCAGCAGAATTTTGTGGACATGGAATCGGACGTAATTTACATGAAGATCCTTATGTTCCAAATGATGGTAAAAAAGGTACTGGGCCACTTCTTAAAGATGGAATGGTCATTTGTATCGAACCAATGATAACTAAACACCCAAGAATAAAAACACTCAAAGATGGGTGAACTGTTGTTAGTGCTGATGGAAGTAGAAATTCACACTATGAGCACACAGTACTTATTAAGAATGGTAAAGGTATCATTCTTACGAAAGGAATTTAATTGGCTAAAGATGCTATTAAACTAACAGGAGTTGTTAAAGAAGCTTATTCAACTGATGATTACTCAGTTGAATTAGAAAATGGCGTTGTAATTAAAGCACATATCTCAGGTAAGATGAGAGTAAATCACATCAGAATATTACCTGGAGACGCTGTGGATGTAGAAGTAAGTCCTTATGATTTAACTCAAGGGCGCATTACTTACAGACACAAATAAAAGGAGAACTGATGAAAGTTAGAGCAAGTGTTAAGAAAATGTGTAAAGACTGTAAAATTATCAAACGTAAAGGAATCATCCGTGTTATTTGTGAACAACCAAAACACAAACAAAGACAAGGATAAGAAGGGGAAATTAAATGGCTAGAATTTTAAACGTTGAAATTCCTAACAATAAACGTGTTGTTATCTCATTAACATACATTTATGGAATTGGGAACTCATTAGCAAAAGAAATCTGTGCTAAAGCTAACATTAGCGAAGATACTCGTGTTAAAGATTTAACAGAAGAAGAATTATCAAGAATTCGTGAAGCTGCTAAAGAATATACAACTGAAGGTGACTTACGTAGAGAAGTAAGCTTAAACATCAAACGTTTAATGGAAATTAAATGTTACCGTGGAATGAGACACCGTAAAGGTCTTCCAGTACGTGGACAAAGTACTAAGAAAAATGCTCGTACACGTAAAGGACCTAGAAAAACAGTTGCAGGAAAGAAAGGTAAATAATCATGGCTCGTAAGACAAAGAAAAAGAACATTACTAGTGGTGTTGCACACATTCACTCAACAAACCAAAACACAATTGTTACTTTTGCAGATGAAAACGGAAATGTTATTGCTTGAAGTTCTGCAGGAGCAATCGGATACAAAGGTACAAAGAAGAAAACTCCATATGCAGCTGGTTTAGCTGCTCAAGCTGCTGCTGAAGCTGCTAAAGAACACGGTATTAAAACTGTTAAAGTTGAATTAAAAGGTCTTGGAGCAGGAAAAGATGCTGCAAGAAAACAAATCGAAGTAAGTGGTATTACTGTTACAGAAATTAAAGATGTTACACCAGTTCCTCACAACGGAACAAGACCTCCAAAACGTATTTTAAAACGTGAACGTATGAAGAAATAATTCGTAACATAAAGGTAGGTACAAAATGGAAAAATTTAAAAAACCAGATTATTTAGAAAAACCACAAATTAGAGAAGTTAGTGAATACGAAACAACATTCTCATTACAAGGTTTAGAAAGAGGATATGCAAACACACTTGGAGTTGCACTTAGACGCACACTCCTTTCAAGTGTTACAGCATTAGCACCATTCGCTGTTAGAATCGAAGGTGTTGACCTTGAATTCCAAACTATGAAAGATGTAATGGAAGATGTACCAAGTTTATTTATGAACTTAAGAAAAGTAAGATTCACATATGATTCAAGCTTAGTTAATGATGACGATATTATCAAAGTTACTTTAACTTCAGATGTAGCTGGACCAGTTACAGCAAGAAGTTTACAAGTTGTTAATAACCCAAGCGTTAATGTACTTGATAACAATGTTTATTTAGCAACAACAATGACTGATGAAGCATTAAAATTAGAACTTTACTTACGTCCAGGACGTGGATACATGTCATTTGAAGAAAATAAAGCTCTAGTTGCTAAAAGAGAAGCAGAATTAGCTGCATTAACAGAAATTAAAAAAGCTAAGTTTATTGCAATTGATTCTAATTTCTCACCAATTAAAAAAGTTGCATATACAGTTTCTGAAATGAACTCATCATCTGCAAAATTTGAAGAAAAACTTGACTTCACAATTCACACAGATGGAACAATTAAAGCTAAGGATGCAATTAAATCAGCTGCTGAAATCTTAATTGGTATGTTCCAAGTAATCGGAGATGTTGAAAATATGAAACTAGACATCTTTGAAGAAGAACAACCAAAAGTTGAAGAAAAAGAAGAAGATGATTTAGATATTGCACAAATGGGATTATCAGTTCGTTCAGCAAATGCACTTAAGAAAATTAAGAAAACAAAATTATCACAAATTAAAGAATTAACATTAACACAACTTGAACAAACAAAGAACTTAGGTAGAAAATCTATCCAAGAAATCATTGACAAACTTAGAGAATATGGTTACGAATTAAAAGAAGGAGATGAGTAATATGGCTAATCCAACTCAAATTTATTCACGTGATACAAAATGAAGAAACGGTGTAATGCGTTCATTAGTGAGCGAATTATATGTAAACGGAAGAATTGTAACAACATTACCAAGAGCTAAAGAAGTTAGAAGACACGCAGAAAGAATGATTCAAAAGGCTAAAAATCCTACATTAGCAAACAGAAGAGCTGTTGCAGGATACTTACGTCCAATCAAAACAAAAGACGGAAAAGAAGTATTAAAATACTTATTTGATGATATTGCACCTAAATATGCAGAAAGAAACGGTGGATACACAAGAATTATTAAATTACCTCGTCGTCAAGGTGATTCAACACGTATGGCTATTATTGAATTAGTTTAATTTGATATTTTAATTACACGCACTACATTCGTCGGATAATAAGGCGAATGTTTTTTATATTTAAAATGATATAATTAAGAATATTTATTTAACAACAAAAATTACTAATAAAGTTAAGAAATTTGATATATTTTAGCAACAGTTTAGTAAAATTAAAACATATATAAATTTGTGGATTATTTAAGCAAAATAACCACATTTAAAAGCAGAATTCATAACAACAAGGAGACACTTATGAACAAAAAAGTATTAGTAATCAATGCTGGATCTAGTTCAATTAAATTAAGTTTATTTGATAAAGAAACTTTAGAATTAATTGCTAGCGGTATTGCAGAAAGAATTACCCTTCCAGAAGGAAATATCTCATTAAAATACAATGGAGAAAAATTTGAAGAAATAGTAGCAATGCCTTCACACGAAGTTGCTGTTAATGAACTTTACAAATTAATGAAACAAATCAATTTAATTTCTAATCCAGATGAAATCGAAAACATTGGTTTTAGAATTGTGCAAGGTGGAACATACTTTGACAAAACCACAAAAGTTACAGATAAAGAAATTGCTTTAATTGATGAATGTTCAATGTATGCACCATTACATAACCCAGGAGCTGTACAAGCAATTTTAGGATTTAGACACGTATTTCCACATGCAAAATTAAGCGCAGATTTTGATACAGCTTACCACACAACAATTGATAAAGTAAACTCAACTTATGCAATTCCAAAAGAATTAAGTGATAAATACAAAATTAAACGTTATGGAGCTCACGGAATTTCACACCAATACATCGCTGAAAAACTTGCAGAAATCTTAGGTAAAAAAACAGTTACATTTGTTAACTTACACTTAGGAAACGGTGGAAGTTTATGTGCAATTAAAGATTCTAAATCATTTGATACTTCAATGGGACTTACACCATTAGCTGGAATTATGATGGGAACAAGAAGCGGGGATATTGATCCTTCAATCCATGAATTCGTTATGAATCATACTGGAATGAGTATTGAAGAATTTACCAACACTTTAAACAAGAAGAGCGGATTACTTGGGGTTTCTACAGTTTCAAGTGATATGCGTGATATTACAGCTGCAGTTAAAGCTGGAAATAAAGATGCTGAATTTGCACTTGATTTATATGCACAAAAAATTGCTGACTTTACAGCAGTATATGCAAACAAAATTGGTGGAAACCCTGATGCAATCGTTTTCACAGCTGGAATTGGGGAAAATGTTGCTTTAATTAGACAAAAAGTTATTGATAAATTATTCTTCAAAAACATTAAATTAGACGAAAGCAAAAACACAGGAAACATTGGTGAATATCAATTAATTTCTACACCAGATTCTGAAGTTCCTGTTTATGTAATTAGAACTAATGAAGAATTAGTTATTGCAAGAAATGCAATCGAAATTTATGCAAAATAAAATAGCTTTATTTGCTGGTAGTTTTAATCCATTTCACCTTGGACACCAAAGTATAGTGCAAAAAGGATTAAAATTATTTGACGAGATTTATATAGTGGTTACTTATAACCCAGAAAAGGATAATTTATCTAGCATGCAGGAAAATTATGCTTATATTAAACAATTGTATGCGAATGAACCTAATATTCATGTTGACATGAACCAAAATCAACTCACAGCACAATATGCTAGAGATAAAGGTATAAAATGACTACTCCGTAGTGCAAGAAATGATGTTGATTTTAATTATGAACTGCAACTTGCTTGTGGTAATAAAGAATTAAATAATGAGCTAGAAACAGTTTTAATACTACCAGATTGCTCTAATATTTCATATCAATCTAGATTAATCAGACAAAAGGAAAAATATAATGTTTAAATTTGTTAAATCAGCCTCTAAAAAAGAAAATTGATACGAACACCCTTACCAAGAAATTGCTTTTTGAGGCCGTTCTAATGTAGGAAAAAGTTCTTTAATTAATTCAATTGTGGAAAACAAAAAACTTGCTAAGGTTTCTAAAACACCTGGTAGAACACAATTATTAAACTTTTTCCAAAACGAACATGGAGCAGTCTTTGTTGATTTACCTGGTTATGGATATGCTCGTATTTCTAACAGTGAAATAATCCGAATGAATCAAATGATTGATGAATATATTTTGCAACGTAGTAACCTTAATTGCGTTTATGTTTTAATTGATGCTAGACATGGAATTATTAAAACAGATGTTGAACCCTTAAACTTCCTTTTACGCAATAATATTAAGTTTAAAATTGTTTTCACTAAAGCTGATAAATTGAAACAATCAGAGAGACATAAATTACTTAAAAGCATTCAAGCTTCACGTAATATCTATGGACCTTTTCAATATTTTATTGTTTCAAGTTTAAGTAATATTGGAATTAATGAATTAGTTAATGACATTAACGACACATTATCAGGAGAAAATTATGAAGAAAAATAAATGATTATTATTTACTTATACAGTAGTTGGTGGTTTTGCTTTAGGTGGAATTATAGCAACTTCTATATCTGTTGCGAAGCTTAAAAATAAAGCAAATGAATTACAACAACTTTCTGAATATTCTCTTGAAAAAACTGCTGCTTTAGATGCTACACAATTAGCTTCGAATAAAGAAAAAAAAGGAGTATTAGCATCTATATATGCGACTAAACCATTACAGTCAATTAGTTCTAAAAAATGAGATTCAGATGCTTGAAATGCTGAATTAACCATTAAAGAATTATTAACTCAAGAAAATGTTAAAGATGCCGAATTTTCAAAAGATTTTTACTTATACAACCATGGTAAACCGCTTGAAGCAATTTTTAATGCAAGTGAAATGAAACAAATTAAGTATCAATCTTATGCAAACGATTTTGAAGGTATTTTATACTTAAAAGTTACTTATCCTGCAATTGATAAATTACTTAACTTTAAAATGCAAGAAATTAAATCAAAATATGAAAAAATGTCACAGGAAGAGTGAAAACAAAAAGCTGAAAAGTTAGGTATTTCTTTAACTAGAACAATTAAAGTAGAAACTAACACAAACAATCAGTCTGCAACTACAAATGAAACTACAACCAAACAACAAGTTGTAAATTTAAGCTTAGATGAAATTAAAGCTAAAGTTTATGAAGCAACTAGAAAGCAAATTAAAGAAAACGGAATTGTTAAGGTTTATTCTTTAGGTGGATTTAAAAAGATAACTGAATATAATCCATATGCCGCTAATAATGTTTTAACAATTGGAATTAAAAAGGATGAAATCTTAAAAGATTTTAAATCACTTGATGAATTTAAGGCTTCTTATCAAAAAGAACTTGCAGACAACCTTAATTCAACTTTAAAACTAAGATCTAAAAATTTACAAGCTTGATTTAAGAGATATTTCACATTTAACACTGGAGATATGACTGCTGTTAAATGAGACGCTTTAGAATTAATTTTTGGGGATAATTCTGTAATTATTTCTTATCAATATGGATATCAAGTTTTAGATGCTAAATACAATCCTGATGATTTAGATTTATTAGAAAATAAAGCACCTTACTTCCCTAATAAATCAGATGTGTCAAAAGAGGAATTTAACAATTTATTCTCAAAAGATGATAATGAAAATAAAGCCGATTCTAATGAAAACTCTCAACCTAATCCAAGTGAAGCTGCAAGTGATACAAATAATTAATAAAAAACTTTTAAAGCCTATTTTTAGGCTTTTTTGTTTTTAATTTCACCTAAAAATATCTATTGAAATTAAGTAAAAAAATAATTAAGCTTGTAAAAAATTAAATTATTAAAATTGGCTATTAAGTGATAAAATACATATATAAAAAATTACTTATAGGAGTATTATGAAAATTACTGATAAAAGAACTAAATTAGTTGCTACAATCGGTCCTTCAAGTGATAACTACGATATGTTACTTTCACTTGTTGAAAATGGTGTAACAACAATTAGAGCTAACTTTAGCCACGGTTCACACGAAGAACAATTAAACAAATTCAAATTAGGAAAAAGAGTTTCACAAGAACTTAGAATCCCAGTTTCATTAATGTTAGATACAAAAGGACCAGAAATCCGTATCGGAAAAATGAAAGATGGTGCTCAAGTAGTACAATCAGGTTCTGAAGTATTAATCCACACAACAGCTGATAAATACCAAAACTTAGAAGGTACATCTACAGAAATCTCAGTAGCTTACGATATGGCTCAAGATTTAGTAGTTGGAAACCAAGTTTTAATCGATGATGGTAAATTATCTACAGTTGTTACTGAAGTTGGAAAAGGATACGTAAAAGTTAAAGCTGAAAACACACACAAATTAAAGACAAACAAACGTGTTAACTTACCAGGTGTTGACTTCTCACTTCCATTCTTAGCTGAAAAAGATATCAACGACGTTAAATTCGGAATCGAAAGCGGAATTAACTATGTTGCTGCATCATTCGTTAACTCAGCACGTAACGTTAAAGAATTAAGAAAATTACTTGACGAAAACGGTGGAAGCCACATTCAAATTTTCTCAAAAATTGAATCACACTTAGGTTGTGTAAATATTGATGAAATTATTGAAGCATCAGATGGTATCATGGTTGCTCGTGGAGATTTAGGATTAGAAATCCCTTACTACGACGTTCCTTACTATGAAAAAATGATGATCAGAAAATGTCGTGAAGCAGGTAAACCAGTTATCGTTGCTACACAAATGTTAGACTCAATGGAAAATGCACCACACCCAACACGTGCTGAAGTAACAGACGTTTACTATGCAGTTGAATTAGGTGCTGACTCTACAATGCTTTCAGGAGAATCTGCAAACGGATTATTCCCACTTGAAGCTGTTAAAACAATGTCAGCTATCTCAAGAAGAGCCGAAAAAGAATTCTACGCAAGAAACTATTACGACATTCAACTTGAAAAAGTATGAGCTAACTCAGATCAATCAAACAAACGTTCACAAATCGCTTACAAAATTGCTGAAAAAACAAAAGATGGAAAATACAAATTTGTTGTTACTCTTTCAAGAACAGGTACATTACTTAAAGAAGTTGCAAAATTCAGACCAAACTCAACAATTATTGGTGTTGTAAACGACCCATTACTTGTAAACGCATTTGGTTCATACTCAAGTGTTTGAACTTCTGTTGATTCAGAAGCATTATTCCCATTAATTAAGAAAGATCACGAAAACGCTGTTACAGCATTAGAACCATACGGAATTCAAAAAGGTGATTTATTCTTAGTTGTTGAAAACGATGTAATTACAGAACACGTTGTTAAATAATTGTCAAAAATGTCTACCCAGTAGACATTTTTTATTGTCAGATTGTTGCTAAATATTCAGGCGGCTTTAAGTGTAGAATAGCTTTGATTTTGTCACTTTATAAAAACATAAAATGTAATAAAATAAAAACGATATTTATTCATCGTAAATATCGTTTTTTACATTTTGAGACAATGCTTTAAGTTCCTGAAAGAGTTCACGCATTGTCTTTTTTATTTCAAAATCATCATGAGAAAATTCTGATAATAAAGCAGACATCTTATTTATGTATTTGTCGATTGTATTAAAAAATGAATTGCTATTTCTGTATAACTTAGCTATTTTTTCTACAGCTGGTATTGATATATCTAATCCCTTTTCTAGTGCTCATATTTCAGTAGGAGTTAAATATTTTCCTGTCGGTTCTTTTGCATAATATTTTTTGCTACCGTACTTAAAATAAATATTCTCATCAGATGAATAAACCAGCACAACATTTGAGCCAATCGAAAAAATTATTCTTTTGCCTAGTTCATCAAAAGCTGCATAATTTTTACCTTGAAACCTAACAACTCCATTTAATATTTTTCTATCAATTTCAATATCAACTCTTCAATTTTCTTTCAAAGTTCCTTCTTTATTGAAAACAGATTTCTTATTCAAAAGTCTCTTTAGTTTGTTGTTATAGTATTTTTTAAAACCATCCACATTAAGTTGTAAATCTTTTAGAGTGGATAAGTGATTTTCATAAATAAAGATTGGATATTTATCTAAAGCTGTTCTAAATGATCTTTCAACATGAGGTTTGTGTTTTGGATTACTTGAAGATATTACTCTAATTCCTTTTGAATTTAAAATTTTCTCAAAAGCAGTTTGAGTATTTTCAGATCCTCAAAATGTTCTTCTTTTATCTGTATAAATAAATTTTGGATATCCATAGTTCTTGAAAACTATTTCCAAAAGCCTTTGATAACCTAATGTTGTTTCTTGTTTTTCGTATCAAACAGCTAATAGTATTCCTGTTGCAGCATCAATTGCATGATAGAGATAAATTGGTTCATGATTTATGAGGTAAGGTTCGCACTGCGCATCTATTTCTATAACCTCACCAAATAATAAGTTTTTATTCAGATTTAAGACTTGTCTTTCTATTTTGTTTTGCTTTATTTTATTTTCAACATTTTTCAATAATAAAGTGACTTCTGAGTTAGACGCTTTTTGTAATCTCGTTGTATTTTTCTTCCTCTTTTGTAGTATGAATAGTTTTTAATCCTAATCTATTAAATCTTTTAATCAAGTTGCAATATGAAATTTTATTCTTATACAAATCATCTAGGAATGAATCTCAGAATTCTTTAACAGAAATTTGATTAGTAGTTTTTTGACATTTATTATCGTTTCAGAGATTTTTAAATAATTTTTGTAGATTTGCAAAATTTCTTAATCACTTATGACTTTCTGTCTACCATTCGATTTATTTTTATGAGATATTACTAATTCAAGATTTTTATTTTTTAAAGCTGACAAAATATCTTTTTATATCTAATAACACTTCTTTCATTTAAACCGGTCATTATAGCAAAAGTCTTAGTAGGTTTATCAAGGTTTGAAGATATTATTTCAAAGTTTGTTTTACGTTTTCTTTCGAAATTAGTTAGTTGTTTATTAGTTTTAATATCAATTTTTAGTTTCATGTATTAAATTTTATTAAAAACTAATTTAAACAATTACTAGCAAAGGTGACAAAATCAACGATATTTGACGAGGTGACAAAATCAAGTATATTTCACAATTGTCAGATTGTTGCTAAATATTCAGGCGGCTTTAAGCTTTTAGTGTATAATTAGCTTAATTAATATAAGATATTAATTTTTCACATTTACAAATAATAATACATAGGAGAAACTTATGCAAAATGTTAATATTTTTGCTCTAGGAGGGCAAGATGAAAACGGAAAAAACTGTTATGTTTTAGAACATAACAATGATATTTACATCATAAATACAGGTGTAAAAGTTCCGATTGAATCAAATAATGGAGTTGATACTTTAATTCCTGATTTCAGTTATTTAATTAAATACAAAGACCGTATTAAAGGTGTTTTTATCACTGATATTAAGAATGAATCATTTTCAGCTTTACCATGATTATTGATGAAGATTCCTAATTTACAAATTTATACATCATCATTTAACCGTGTAATGGTGCTCGAAAGAATCTCAAAATATGGAATTGATCAAAAAAGCTACCGTGTAAATACTTTAAGAGGAAAAACCAAAATTGGTTCTTTAGATGTAATTCCATTTGCTTTAACTGGCTCAATGCCTGGAAATACTGGGTTTAATTTTTCAACACCTGAAGGTGACTATATTTTCATGTTTAACTACGTGGAGGGCGACTTAGGTATTTATGGTAAAACAAGTTTTAAAGCTTTAGCACAGTATTTTGCAAATCACAAAATCATTGCTTTAGTAACTGATGCTGGGAAAAGTAATGTTGTAGGAAGAGCGATTGATAAATACAAAACTAATGTAACTTTAGAACAAGCTTTTAATGCTACAGATGCAAATAATCGTATTATAGTTGGAGCTTATGGTGAAGAGATGGTTGCGATCCAAGAAGTTATTACACTAGCTAGAAAATATAACCGTCCAATTATTCCATATGGAAAAACATATGCTGATTTATTATATTTAATCTCAAAATTATCAGACAAAATTCAATTACCTGAAATAGTAGATTACAAATCTATTAATAAGCATCCAAACGCTGTTATCTTAGTAACTGCATCAACAGAACGTCTTTATAATAGATTTGTAAGAATTGTAAATAACAATGATGTTTACTTAAAATTACAACCTCAAGACACAGTAGTATTAATGGCTCCACCAGTTAATGGACTTGAATCTAATTATGCTGAAATGATGGATATGGTTGCTAAAATAACTCCAAATATTTTTGAAGTTTTAGATAATGATTATTTCTACATTAGACCAACAAAACAAGATTTATGTAATTTAGTTAAAGAACTTAATCCTAGATACTTTATTCCAACACAAGGGTTATACCGTTATCTTGTAGGCTCAAGCGAATATATTGCTAGCGAGTTAGGTAAAAAACATCAACCAGATAGTATTGTGCTTTTAAATGGGAAAATAGCGCACTTCCAAAACGATAAACTTTTTAGCCACAATGGTAAAGTTAAAGAAGTAGGAACTACTATTATTGATGGATTTGGTGTTGGCGATATTTCGGCTGAAGTTATAGCTGAACGTGAAGCACTTGGGCGTGAAGGTGTAATTATTATCAATGGGTTATACTCACCAAAAACTAAAAAGATTTTAGGACAATTACACATTAATTACATTGGTGTAATTGATGAAAGTGAAGTGGAAGAAACTGATAAATTAATTATGGATATTATTTTAGAAATTCTTAAAACTAAAACATTTACTTCAATGCGTGAAGTAAATGAAAAAATTAGAAAAACTATTCGTAAAAAGATTTTTAAATTAAAAGACAAAGATCCAATGATTGCTTTAACACTCACAACAGTATAAAAATTTAGCTATCTGTTCTAGATAGCTTTTTTGCTATAATAAGACAAATATAAGAAAATAAAGGAGAAAAAATGTTTAAGAAAATGACTTGAAAAGCCGCACAAGAAGTAATTAATGCTAATCCAAAGGATCATTTAATTTTTCTTAATTTCACAACTAATTGGTGCGGAGATTGCAAAATGATGAAACCAATAGTTGAATCAGTTGCAGCTCAATATGCTGGAAATGATAAAATTAGCTTTATTAATGTAGATGCTGAGGAAGCTAAATTATTTAGAGAACCTGATTCAAAATGAAAAGTTTTAAAAGTTCCAACAATGATTTTATTACAAGGAAATGAAATTTTAGAAAGAGGATATGAGTACATTCCTACCCAAATTTTAGACAGTTGAATTAGTAAAAAATTGTCATAAAATCCACCATGATACACCGAGAGCAGTTGTTAAAAAAATAAACGGAAAAAAGTACTTCCGTTTATTTATTTTTTCTTTATAATAGAAAAGCAACTATAGCTATGATTTTTAAAGGTTGCTGACTCGCCAAGATTATTGTTGTCGAGGACGAATCAGGTTTTTTAAAAGGAGCTATTGTTCAAAAGAACAAAAGGAGACAACGCTTATGAGTAAACTAAATATCAAGGTTAAAGGATTTGACCACGCTTTAGTAGACCAAGCTGCTAAAAAAATCTTTGCAGTAGCTAAAGAAGGTTCTAAAAAAGTTAGTGGACCAATTCCTCTTCCTACAAAAAGAGATGAAGTTACTATTTTAAGATCTGTTCACGTTAACAAAAAATCTCGTGAACAATTCGAAAGCAGAACACACCAAAGATTAGTTGTAATTACCGATCCTTCTGCTGAAACACAAGATAAATTAAATAGACTTGAATTACCAGCTGGTGTGGATATTCAAGTTAAAGTTAAATAAATTTAATACCATTTAAGGAGAAACATGAAAGGAATCTTAGGACGTAAAGTTGGTATGACTCAAATTTTTACAGAATCAGGACAAAGCGTACCTGTTACTGTAATAGAAGTACAACCAAATGTTGTATCTAAAGTTTTAACAGCTGACAAAAACGGTTATGTAGCTACACAACTTGCAGTTTTCGATAAAAAAGAAAACCGTGCTACAAAACCTGAAAAAGGTCACTTTGCTAAAGCTAATACAGCACCTAAGCGCTTCGTTAAAGAAGTTCGTGATATGTCAGGATACGAACTTGGAAGTGAAGTTAAAGCTGACATATTCAAATCAGGTGAATTAGTAGATGTTACAGGAACATCAAAAGGAAAAGGATTCGCCGGAACAATTAAAAGACACAATCAACACATTGGACCTAAATCACACGGTGGAGGTGGAGGTTCACAACCTGTAAGACAAACTGGATCACTTGGGGATATCTCAGGTAACAGAGTTTACAAAGGTATGACAATGCCTGGACACCTTGGACATGTTAAAACAACAGTTCAAAACTTAGAAGTTGTTAAAGTTGATGTTAAAAACAATTTAATTTTAATCAAAGGATCAATTCCAGGTCCTAAAAAATCATTCGTAGTAGTTAAAGAAGCTGTTAAAGGTCTTCCATCACGTGAAGAAGTTAAACTTGTTGACATCGAAGAAGTAATGTTAATGAATGAATTAATCGAAAAAGCTAAAAAATTCAACATTGAAGTTACAGTTGGAATGAATTCAAGTGAATTAGCTGAATTAATTAAAGAAGCTGAAGAAAAAGGAGATAAATAGTTATGGCTGAAACAGTTAAAAAATCAACAACAACTAAAGCACCAGCTAAAAAAGCTGCTCCTAAAAAGACTGCTGCTAAAGCAACAGCACCTAAATCAGCAAAAGTTACAGTAGTTAAAGACAAAAACGCTGCTAAAACATCATTCAAAGCTACATTACCTGCAAAATTATTTGCAAGCGAAAAAATCTACGAACAAGCAATTTTTGACTCTATTCTTTCAGAAAGAGCTTCAAGAAGACAAGGAACACACAAAGTTAAGAACCGTGCTGAAGTTTCTGGTTCAGGTAAAAAACCATGAAGACAAAAAGGTACAGGACGTGCTAGAACAAGCTCATTACGTACACCAGTATTCGTTGGTGGTGGTAGAGCATTTGGTCCTACACCAAACAGAAACTACTCATTAAAAGTTAACAGAAAAGTTAAACTTGCTGCATTTGTTTCAGCATTAACATTATTAGCTAAAGATAATGCTGTTATTGTTGATGATTTAGCATTAGATACAATCTCAACAAAAGCAATGGCTGCTAAACTTGCTGAATTAAAAGTTAATAACTTTAAAAATGTATTAGTAGTTACAGAAAACGAAACAGTTTTCAAATCAGCTAAAAACATTCCAAACGTTGTTTTATCAAAAGCTAACTCATTAACTGTTGAAAGAATTATCGGAGCTGATGTTATGGTTATTTCAAACGAAAGCTTAAAACTATTAGAAGGGAAAGTTAAATAATGGAATTAACAAGAGTTATTATTGCCCCTGTGTTAACTGAAAAATCAGACATTCAAAGAGCACAAGGAGTTTACACTTTCAAAGTAGATTACAAAGCTAACAAACACCAAATCGCAGAAGCTATCGAAACAATTTTCGGGGTTAAAGTAGAATCAGTTAGAACAATCAAAGTTGATAAAAAACCTAAAAACGTTGGAAGATTCCACGGATTTACAAACCGTTACAAAAAAGCTATGGTTACTTTAAAACCAGGACAAGATCTTAACTATGTTCCAGGTGATGAAGAAGAAGCACAAGTAGTTGCTGAAGAAACACAAGCAAAAGAAGAAGCTAAAGCAGCTAAAGCTGCAAAAAGCGCTGATGTTGAAAAGAAAGCAGCTGCAAAACTTGCTGCTAAAAAAGCAACAGCAACAAAAGTTACAAAAACAGTAGCTAAAAAACCTACTACAAAACGTAAAGTTGGTGGAGAATAATAATACTCCGATGAACTTACGGAACAATTTAATTTATATTTATATTTAATTAATGGGGTAAAAAACTTGCTTAAAAGAAAGACCCCCAACTATTTTTAAGCAAAAGGAGAAAAGACACAAATGGCGATTAAACATTATAAGCCAACGACAAATGGTCGTAGAAACATGTCTTCTCTTGATTACAGAGCAAACTTATCAGGTCACGCTCCAGAAAAATCACTTTTAGTGAATTTAAGAAATAACGCTGGACGTAACAACCAAGGTAAGATTACTGTTAGACATCACGGAGGGCGTGTTAAAAGATTCTACAGAATTGTAGACTTTAAACGTAATAAAGATAACATCCCTGCTGTTGTTAAAACAATTGAATACGATCCAAACAGATCAGCAAACATTTGTTTATTAGCATATGCAGATGGAGAAAAAAGATACATCCTTGCTCCTAAAGGTATTAAATTAGGACAAATCGTAGTTTCAGGACCTGAAGCTGACATCATGGTAGGGAACGCTTTACCATTAGCTAACATTCCTGAAGGTACATTCGTACACAACATTGAAATGCAACCTGGAGGTGGTGGAGTTATTGCTCGTTCAGCAGGAACTTCAGCTCAAATCTTAGGTAAAGACGATGATGGTAAATACGTAGTGTTAAGATTAAAATCAGGTGAAACACGTCGTATCTTAGCTCGTTGTCGTGCAACAATTGGTGTTGTAGGAAACGAAGAACACTTACTTGTTAATGTTGGTAAAGCTGGAATCAACAGACACAAAGGTATTAGACCTACAGTACGTGGATCAGTAATGAACCCTGTAGACCACCCACATGGTGGAGGGGAAGGTAAGCAACCAGTTGGACGTAAAGCTCCACTTACACCTTGAGGTAAAAAAGCTCTTGGAGTTAAAACAAGAAAAACTAAGAAATCTTCAAATAAACTTATTTTAAGAAGAAGAAAGGATTCTAAATAATGGCTCGTAGTCTTAAAAAAGGTCCATTCGCTGACGCACATTTACTTAACAAAGTTGATGCTGTAGTTCAAGGGAAAGCACCAAAAAAACCAATTAAAACTTGATCAAGACGTTCTACAATCTTCCCAGACTTTGTTGGATTAACATTTGCTGTACACAACGGTAAACAATTCATCGAAGTTTATGTAACAGATGATATGGTAGGACACAAATTAGGAGAATTCGCACCAACTAGAACATTCTCAGGACACGGTGCAGACAAAGGTAAGAAGAAATAATGGCTCAACAAGCAAAAGCACACGTTAAATTACAAAGAGTTAGCGTTTCTAAAGCTAAATTAGTAGCAAACCTTTTCAGGGGAAAAGATGTTACAACAGCTTTAGGACTTCTACACAATGTAAACAAAAAATCAGCTCCTATTTTTATCAAGTTATTAGAATCAGCAGTTGCAAACGCTACACACAACCACGGTATGGATGCAACTAAATTATATGTAAAAGAAGTTTATGTAAATGAAGGTCCTACTCTTAAGAGATTCCAACCAAGAAGTCAAGGACGTGCTTACTCAATCTTAAAACGTACATCAAATTTATCAGTAGTATTAGAGGAGAGAAATTAATATGGGACAAAAAGTTAATCCTAATGGGTTCCGTTATGGTGTTACAAAAGCACATAACTCAACATGATTTGCAGATAAAAACAACTTTGGATCATATTTAGTTGAAGATGCTAAAATCTACAAATTCTTTGATAAATTAGTACGTCAATACCAAATCGGAAAAGTTGAAGTTAAACGTAACAAAGATAATAAAGTTACAGTTATTCTTCACACAGCTAAACCAGCAGCAATTCTTGGAACAGAAGGAAAAAATGTTCAAGAATTAACAGTTAAATTAACAAAATACTTAAAAAACAAGAACTTAAATGTAAACATTCAAGTTGTTGAACTTAAAAACCCTGATTTAAATGCAAAATTACTTGCAGAAATGATTGCTACAAAATTAGAAAACCGTGAAAGTTTCCGTTCAGCACAAAAAATCGCTATTAGAGGTGCGATGCGTGCTGGAGCAAAAGGAATTAAGACGGCTGTTAGTGGTCGTCTTAACGGAGTAGATATGGCTCGTACAGAAGGATATTCTGAAGGTGAAATGAAATTACACACATTAAGACAAAATGTTGACTATGCTACAGCTACAGCTAGAACAACATACGGTGCTATTGGTGTTAAAGTATGAGTATCATTAGGTGAAATTTTGGAAGGAGATAAATAATGCTTCAACCAAAAAGAACAAAATATAGAAAACCTTTCTTAGTAAAACACGACAAACGTAGAGCTACTAAAGGTAACACAGTAGCATTTGGAGAATTCGGATTACAAGCTACAACTTCAGCATGAGTTACAGCTCGTCAAATCGAATCAGCTCGTATCGCTGCTACACGTAGAATGGGACGTGAAGGACAAGTTATTATCCGTATCTTCCCACACTTTGCAAAAACATCTAAACCTATTGGTGTTCGTATGGGATCAGGTAAAGGTACACCTGAATTATGATATACAGCAGTTAAAGTAGACACAATGATGTTTGAAGTTGCTGGAGTTCCAGAAGACGTAGCACGTGATGCTTTACGTTTAGCTGGTCACAAATTACCTGTTAAATGAAGAATTGTTAAAAGAGAAGGAGATAAATAATGCTTTACAAAGAATTAAAAGAAAAATCAGTTGAAGAATTACAAGAATTAGTAGCTCAACTTAAGGCAGAATTATTTACTTTAAGATACAGAAATGTTACAGGTGATTTAAAAGAAACACACAAAATTGCACTTATTAGAAAAGACATCGCTAAAGCTCTTACAGCTTTAAACGAAAAAAAAGGAGCTAAATAATTATGGAAAGAAACACAAGAAAAACACTTGTTGGTACAGTTGTTTCTGCTGGTAAATCAGCTAAAACAATTATTGTTGCAGTTGATACATACAAAACTCACCCATTATACTCAAAACGTTACAAATCAACAAAAAGATTCGCAGTTCACGATGAAAATCAAGTTGCTCAATTAGGAGATGTTGTTTTAATCATGGAAACAAGACCACTTTCAAGAACAAAACACTTCAGACTAGTTGAAGTTAAACAACAAGCTGCAGAAGGACAAAACTAATGATTCAAGAATTATCAAGAGCAAACGTTGCTGATAACTCAGGTGCTAAAGAAATCGGAGTTATCCGTATCTTAGGTGGATCAAAGAAAAAAGTAGCAAATATTGGTGATATTATTGTATGTTCAGTTAAAAAAGCTATTCCTAACGGAATGGTAAAAGAAGGTCAAGTGGTTAAAGCTGTTGTTGTTAGAACATCATACGGAATTCACCGTGATAACGGTTCATACATCCGTTTTGATGATAACGCTGTTGTATTACTTAAAGAGGACTTAACTCCACGTGGTACTCGTGTATTCGGACCAGTTGCACGTGAAATCCGTGAAAAATTCCCTAAAATTGTTTCACTTGCACCAGAAGTTTTATAGGATTAAGGAAATTAAATTATGAACAAAATTAAACTTAGAAAAAATGACGAAGTAATCGTTATTGCTGGTAAAGAAAAAGGTCAAACAGGAACAATTGAAAAAGTATTACACAAAGAAAATAAAGTTATCGTTAAAGGATTAAACTTTATTAAAAAACACAACAAACCTTCACAACAAAACCAAGACGGTTCAATTACAGAAAAAGAAGCTCCAATTCATGTTTCAAACGTGCAATTATTAATTAAAAAAGCAACTAAAGACAAACCTGCTCAATCTTCAAAAATTGGATACAAAGTTGATGCTAAAGGAAACAAAGTAAGAGTAGCAAGAAAGACAGGAAAGGAAATCTAATATGCTTAAAGACGTTTATTTAGAAAAAGCAGTTCCTGCTTTAAAAGAAAAATACAATTACAAATCAACAATGGAAGTTCCAAGAATTGAAAAAGTAGTATTAAACATGACTGCTGGTAAAGAAATCAATAACTCAAAAGCAATCGAAGAAGTTTTAAATGAATTAACATTAATTTCATCACAAAAACCATATCAAACAACAGCTAAGAAATCAAACGCTTCATGAAAATTACGTGAAGGAATGCCTATGGGTGGAAAAGTTACACTTCGTAGAGAAAGAATGTGAGATTTCTTAGACAAATTAATCAACGTAGCAATGCCTCGTATTCGTGACTTCCGTGGAGCTAACCCTAAAGCTTTCGATGGAAGAGGAAACTACAACTTAGGAATTAAAGAAGAAATCATCTTCCCAGAAATCGAATTTGACAAAATCCGTAGAATTAAAGGACTTGATGTTATTATTGTAACAAGCGCAAAAACTGATGCAGAAGCTAAAACATTACTTGAAAGCATTGGTGTACCATTTGACAAAAAAGGAGCTAAATAATGGCTAGAAAAGCATTAATCGAGAAAGCAAAACGTCAACCTAAATTCTCTACACGTGCTTACACACGTTGTGAATTATGTGGACGTCCACACTCAGTATTAAGAAAATATAAAGTATGTCGTATCTGTTTTAGAAATCTTGCTCACGAAGGTAAGATTCCAGGTATGAAGAAAGCGAGTTGATAATTATGTTTATTACAGATCCAATTGCAGATTTAGTTGTTCGTATTAAGAACGCTAACACAAGAAAACATAAAACAGTTACAATTCCTTACTCAAAACAAAAAGAAGCTATTGTTAAGCTTATTTTAGATGAAGGGTACATTGCATCATATAGTGTTGAAGGTGAAGGTGTTGATAAAAACATCCTTGTTACATTAAAATACAAGAAAAATAAATCAGCTATCGTTGACTTCAAGAGAGTTTCAAAACCAGGTCTTAGAGTTTATGTTAAAGCTGAAGAAATTCCAAGTGTTATTTCAGGATTTGGTACAGTTATTATTTCTACATCAAAAGGACTTATGACAGGAAAAGAAGCTAGAAAGGAAAATGTAGGTGGTGAAGTTATCGCTTACATTTGATAGGTAGTTTATATGTCACGTGTTGGAAATCGTGTTATCACAGTTCCTGCTGGTACAACAGTAACAGTAGATGGAAACAAAGTAACAGTTTCAGGTAAAAACGGAACATTAGAAAGAGTTTTTAGTCCATTAATCACAGTTAACGTAGAAGGTAACTTAGTTACAACTGTACGTGCAAATGAAGAAAAACACACAAAACAATTACACGGAACAACAAACGCTTTAATCGCAAACATGATTAAAGGGGTTTCTGAAGGATTCCAAATCGACCTTGAAATTAAAGGGGTTGGATACAAAGCTGAATTAAGAGGTGATCAATTAATTGTTAATGCTGGTTACTCACACCCAGTTACAAAAACAGTTCCTGCTGAATTAAAAGTTACAGTTGCTAAACCAACAGAAATTTCTGTATTCGGAAACAATAAAGAAGTTGTTGGGCAATTTGCTGCTGTTGTTAGAGGAATTAGAAAACCTAATGTTTACTCAGGTAAAGGTATTTCTTACAAAGGCGAAAAAATTAGACGTAAAGAAGGGAAAACAGCTTCTAAATAATCTAGAAGTTGTTAGGTGAAAAATATGAAAGCAAAATCAAGAAACGCAGCTAGAAAAGTTAAACATGTACGTTTACGTCAACACATCAGTGGTACAGCTGCTAAACCACGTTTAAATGTGTTCAAATCACACCAAAACTTTTACGCTCAAGTTATCGATGACACAAAAGGTGTTACATTACTTTCAGCTACAACTTTACAAAAAGGTGTATACGCTGGTAATGTTGCTGCTGCCGCAGAATTAGGTAAGAAATTCGGTCAAGAAATGGTTAAAGCAGGAATCAAAGAAGTTGTATTCGATCGTGGTGGATACTTATACCACGGTAGAGTAAAAGCTTTCGCAGATGCAGTTAGAGAACAAGGAGTTAAATTCTAATGGAAAACAATAAAGAAGTTAAAAAAGAAGTTTCTGGAACACAAGAAGTTGTAGCTAAAAAAGTTAGAGCTCCAAGAAAAACTTCAGAAGGTTCAGAACAACAACGTCCACGTCGTAATGCAGGTGCTAGAAAACCACGTGCTCAAAAATTTGAATCTGAATTTACAGAAAAAGTAGTTGATATTGCTCGTGTTACAAAAGTTGTTAAAGGTGGAAGAAGATTCAGCTTTTCAGCTTTCGTAGTTGTAGGAAACAAAAAAGGTTTAGTTGGATATGGACACGGAAAAGCAAACGAAGTTCCAGATGCAATTAGAAAAGCTATCAAAGATGCTCAAAACAACCTTGTTTCAGTACCAGTTGTTAACGGTACAATCCCTCACGAAATTAAAGCAAAATTCTTAGCTTCAAATGTTTTATTAAAACCAGCTCCTAAAGGAAAAGGACTTATCGCTTCAGGTACAGTTCGTGCTGTAGTAGAGCTTGCAGGATACACAGATATCGTTACTAAAACATACGGTTCACGTTCAAAAGCTAACGTAGTTAAAGCTACAGTTAAAGCTTTAGAAAACTTAAGAACAGTTGAAGAAATTGCTGAAATTAGAGATAAAAATGTAAAGGATTTACAATAATATGGCTATCAAATTAAATAACTTAAAATTTGCTGATGGTTCAAGACCAGAAAAACACCGTAAAGGTAGAGGACACGCTGCCGGAAAAGGTAAACAAGCTGGTAAAGGACAATCAGGACAAAACAAACGTAAGGGACACAGATTAGGATTCGAAGGGGGACAAACTCCTTGATTCCGTAGAATTGGAAAACGTGGATTTAACAACGTTAACCACATTGAATACCAAGTTATCAACCTTTCAGATTTAGAAAACAAATTTAACGACGGTGATACAGTTACTCTAGAAGCATTATTCGATTCAAACTTAATCAAAAGACAAATGCCTGTTAAATTATTAGGAAACGGTGAAATTACTAAAAAATTAACAATTTACGTTCACAAAGCTTCAGCTTCAGCTAAAGAAGCATTCGAAAAAGTTGGTGGAACAATTCACGAATTATAATAATCATTTCAGAGTCAAGCGAAAGCTTGGCTTTTTTATTTTTACAAAAAAATTATTATGAAATTTAGTGTAGAATAACCTGTATTTTGTCACTCTTTTCATAATTCATAACCTTTAAAAAATCTTTAATAATCTCTAAAATATATTGATATTTTGCATTGAATTCATACTTTTATATTCTGCTATATATTAAATTGTTCCCTTTATTAGCATATTATTTTGGTATGTTTAAATGACATTTTTACTTTTGATGAGGATTTTTTAAAAAAAAATTAAATAACGCTTTATTTCTTATTGATTTCAACTTTTTAAAGCAAAATTTATTCATTTTTAATTGAAATTCTATTAAGTCTGATTTTTTATTACATTTAATTAAAAAAAATAAATGAAAATTCATGGGGGGTGACAAAATACAGGTTATTAGCAGGGGTGACAAAATACAGGTTATTTCACACTTTTTTATTTTTACGATTAATTAAAAGATTGGCTTTCTACTTAATGTGTAATTTCATAAAATGTGAAAATTCTTTTTAAATTTTATCAAGTTTTTAAAAAATGGGTATGTTAAAATACACGACAGGGTCGTTTCGGCTTATTTTTTGAGCCAATTTTTTAAATTTTTGTGTAATTTTTAAATAATTCAAATGGTGAAATTCTAACTGGATATTGACTATTTTCAAAGTAATAATTTCGTTTATCTTTATTAATTGAATCAATTAATTCAAATATGAAATTTTCACAAATAAACTGTGGTTCATAACCTTTTGGAATAATCTTTCTAATCTCTTTATGTGCGTTTTCTAAACTTCCTTTTTGTCATGAAGAATAAGGGTCACATACATAAAATTCTTTTATGGATTTTACTTTATGAAGTTCAGAATTTTCTAAACCATTGTCCATTGTTAAAGTTAGAATTTTCAAGCTATATTTGCATATCAGCTTTTCAAGCGCTAATCTGACGGAGACTGCATCTCTTTTAGAATACATCGCAAATAACATTCTAGTTTTTCTTTCTAGCAATGTAACTAAGCAATATTTACTTGTCTTTTTGAACTGAACAGTATCTATTTCATAGTGTCCAAATTCTTCTCTTATATTTATTTTTTCTGAACGCTCGTGAACACTTTTTGCAAATTTTAATTTAGATTTAATTTTTGCTTTTTTAGGTTTCTTTAGTCTGCTTTTTGCGATTCCATACTTTCTTTTTAAAGTAAGTATTTTATATTCAAAATCAACATAATATCTGTCGATATATTCATAAAAGCCCTGTACGGTAGGAATAAAAACATTTTGTAGATTATTTTCTTTTACATAATCCTCAAACTTATCTAATATTTTTTGCAACGAAGTTTTTCTATAATAAACAAGTTGTTCGCTTGTTAGTCTTTTCTTTTCGGCTGTTGTTAAACTTCTATATTCTTTATGTTTGGAAATTCAATCTTGCGTAAATTTGTGTAATGGTTTTCATTTTTCTAATGATGTTATTCTTTTTCCATCCAAGGTATTTTCTCTTGTATAGATTTTTGATTTGGTTCATTCGTTTATTGAAAGGTACGAAAAGCACCAACATGTCTTTTGCAAATTTTGCAGAATAATGATGTTTGGACTTTATACTCCTCAGATGCTTTTTCAATTTGTTCCCTAATGGTTTTAATATCACAAGACATTTGTCTTGAAATCTCTAAAAGACTTCATTCATCTTTTAATTTATTGAACAAATCTTTCATTTTTTCTATTGTAAATTCTCTAGGTGAATACTGTTTGATATTTTGAATTTTAGTATTTAACATCTTAAGTTTTGATTTATCTAAATACGGTCTTAAGACGTAATGACTATAACGAGTTGTAAATTCAGTTGAGTATTTTGAATTTCTAGATTTAGCTCTAAATTTCAAACAAATTAAATTATTTTGGTAATGTTTTGCGTTTGATAGCATATAATAATAGTGCCTCCTTTAGTATTTTTGAATTTACACACTTATTTTACATTAAGGAGACGAAAAAACATCGGAATCTTACTAATTAGTAGGAAACCGATGTTTTAATTTTGCTTTTTATTTTTACAAAAAAATTATTATGAAATTTAGAAATATACTATATAATATAAAAGCAAAAAATAATGGGGGGATAGCAAAGCGGCCAAATGCGGGTGGCTGTAACCCACTTTCTTAGGATTCGGGGGTTCGAATCCCTCTCCCCCCACCATTATTTTGCCCCATAGCCAAGCGGTAAGGCAGCGGGTTTTGGTTCCGCGATGCGTTAGTTCGAATCTAACTGGGGCAGCCATATCACCTTGAAAAAGGTGTTTTTTTATGCAAAAATTTAACAAAAAATTGCCTTTTTGTTTTATAATATAGCTAATTATGAAAAATACAGATAGAAAATTAGAAAAAATTACACCATTAGAACAAGATTTCTCACAATGATACACAGATGTTGTGCAAAACGGAAAATTAATGATGTATGGGCCAACTAAAGGGACAATGATTTTGCTTCCAAATGCTTATGGTATTTGAGAATTAATTCAAGAAGGATTAAATGAAGCATTCAAAGAAAAAGGAGTAAAGAATGTAAATTTACCTTTACTTATCCCTTCTTCATTATTTAATAAAGAAAAAGAACACATTGAAGGATTTAATCCTGAACTTGCAACTGTTACAAAAGTTGGGGATAAAGAATTAGATGAACCATTATACATTCGTCCTACTTCAGAAGTACTTTTTGCTCATTTATATAAAAACTCAATTAACTCATACAAAGACTTACCTTTAATTTACAATCAATGAGTTAGTGTAATTAGATGGGAAAAAACTACTCGTCCATTTTTAAGATCACGTGAATTCTTATGACAAGAAGGACACACAGTTCATTCAGACCCAAAAGAAGCTAGAGCGTTAACTAAAGAAATGATTAAACTATATGCTAAATTCTTAAAGAAATATCTTGCAATCCCAACAATTATTGGTAAAAAAACACCAAATGAAAAATTCGCTGGTGCATGTACTACTTGAACAATTGAAGCAATGATGAAAGATGGTCAAGCTTTACAGGCTGGAACAAGTCATTATTTAGCACAAAACTTCTCAAAACCATTTGATATTGTTTTTAAAAATGAAAACAATGAATTTGAATACGCTTACCAAACTTCTTGGGGTGTGACAACACGTTTAATTGGTGCTATAATCATGACTCATGGAGATAATAGAGGTATTATTATTCCACCTTATGTAGCTCCAATTCAAGTGGATATTTTAGAATTATTTGCAAATAAAGATCCAAGAGTTGCACAAGTATCTGCTGAATTGCAAAAAGCACTTCGTAAATATAGAGTACGGGTAGACAATAGTGATAAAAACCCAGGTTACAAAGCTTCTAATTCAGAAATTCAAGGTGTTCCACTTAGAATCGAAATCGGTCCAAGAGACCTTGAACAAGACATGGTTACATTCGTACGTCGTGATACATTAGAAAAAACTTTAGTTAAAATCGAAGATGTTAAAAAACGTGTTCCAGAATTCTTAAGCTTAATTCATGATAATTTATATGAAACTGCTGAATACAGATTAATGCACAATAAGGTATATGCTTACAATTATGCAGATTTCAAAACAGAAATAGCTCAAAATAAATTTGTAATTGTACCATTCTGCTGTGGTGCAGAAGCTGAAAAGAAAATTAAAGAAGAAACTGGAGCAACTGCAAGATGCATCCCAATGTCATTTTCTAAACCAAATAAGAACATCCCTTGTTTCATAGATGATTGTGATAACGAAACTAATCGTTATGTAGTTTTTGCAAAAGCTTATTAATAAATTTCAAGTTTTTAAATTGCTCAAATTTAGAAACTTGAATTTTTTTTAAAAAATTTTTTTGTTTTTTCTTCAAAAAATCCATATATATAATGAGGAGAAATGAAAGGAATAGATAAATTGAAAATGTATAAAAGATACATAAAAGATGAAACTCAAGAAGAAAACAGAACTGAATGAGATCAAATTAAACAACTCGGATTAAGAGAAGATATAGATGCTTTAAGCCAAAAAAGCCAATGAATTCTTGATACTGAAAAACTTTTTATTGAATACATGTCAAATATCATTAAAAGTATGATTGGTGTTAAAGAAATCAAAAAGCTCAAAATGCAAACTAAATTATCTAAATTATGAGTTGAGTATCTAGTATCTAAAAAACCATCAATTAAAGCTGAAATTGATGAATTTGAGAAAAGTTTAAAAGAATCTCCTGATGTATTTGATTACATTTTGTCAATTATGACTGTTGAAAATGCTTGAATAATTCATCAAATTTATATTGAAAAAAGATCTGAGAAAAACAAAGAATGATATCAAGAATTTTTCTCAAAAACTACATTTTATAAAAAACGTAGAGCAGCCATCTACGAATTTGGAAGATTGTTATTTCAAATAATAGATGATTAGCACCACGATAAACGATTATAAAACCACTTATGTAGTAAATGAAAGCAAAGTTAAAGTAAATACACTAAGCAATAATTCTTGATTAAATAAGTTTAAAGCAAAGTTTAGCATCAATGTCGATAGAATATTAAGTAATGGTATGACTGATATTACTATTGCTTTTGAGGATTGATTATTTGATGAAAGAAACAAATACAATTTAGGACTACCTGAAATAGTTTTAGATACAATATTAACTCCTGTTATTGGTAAATTAATTCGGACAAAATTAAAAAGTCAAATTCTCCCAATAAAAGCATATGTGTTTGTAAACTCACAAGAAGTTGTAACTTTTGAATCGAATTTAAAGTATCGAAAACATATTAAAAGAATTCCATTTACAACGTTAAAATTACCTTTTGAAAAACTAAGTGATATAGTAATAAAATTCGCTACAAATGTTCCTGGTCAAGGCGAAGTACTCCTCAAAGAATATCAATTAATTTTTTCAAAAGCTGAAAAAGAGAAATTAAAACTCTCTCCTCTCTCTAACAATCTGCATATTAAAACCCCTTTTTCATATAATTTTAATTTTGAAACGGATAAAAGTTATTGAAAAGAATTGTATTACAATAACATTTTCTTTACATTAAATAATCTGACTAACAGAAAATCATATACTGATTTAATTTCAGCTTATGAATACAACGATGTTAAACGAACTAGATTCAGAGATGAAATTTCATTCAATGGATATATTCCTGTTAAATTTGAACATGTTTTACTTGATGCTTTTTTACAAGATAAAATTGAGCTAATTACTTATAACGATGAATCAAATAATTTGTTAATTGATAAAACAGATTACGAAAGCAGTGGTGTTAAATTTTATGGTAAAGTTGCTGAATTTTTATACACTGATGAAAATCAAAATAAAATACAAAAAACCACTTCTCCTTATTCAGCACAAGCTATAAAAATACCTTATAAATTCAATGATAAGTTTACTGCTTCTTATCATATAACCTCACATTACTTTGATTTAGATATTATTAGGCATTATGAAACAAAAGGAACAAATGCTTATGAAAATGTCTACAATAAGAAATTAAAGATTAAAGAAATTAAAGTGAACAATAACCACAATTATAAGTTTGTTATTAATTTAAACACTGATATCAATGCAGTTTTTAGTGATGGATTTAATCTAGAAAAATACTTTATTTTAGAAGAAGATGAAAAGAAATCCAAATTTATGAATTAAATCATTATCATTATTAGCTGTAATTGTCGGTGCATCAGGAGCTATTGGAGCAGGAGGATATTTTTTATATAAAAAGTTCGCAGCAAATCAAAAAGCAACCAAACCGATTGATAGTGTTAAACCAAAACCGGTTCTAAACAAAGATAGAACAATATATAAAAGCGTCTTTCCTCCGTTAGACACTAGATATTTTGAACAATTTGTTAAAAAAGACAAAATGAATAATAAATATATTGATGAAGAGTTAATAAAACAAATTATAAAAGACATAATTCGAAGAATTCGTCAAGTTAATGGAAAAGTTTATTTTGATTACAATATTTTAAATAGACAACATGCTGTTTTAAACTTAATGTTTATCAGCAGTGAGACAAATGAAAAAGATGAAAAAGCTTATGAAATATTATTAGATTAGTTATAATATATTTATGGAAAACAGAAAAGAAATAATTATTCAAGAATTAAAAAAACTATCTAAAAGAAAACATATTTCAGAAGATGATAACATAAAAGAAATAGGAATTGATTCTTTAGATTTAGCTGAGCTTTTATTTGAGGCAGAAGCTAAATTTGGTGTTGAAATCTCTGATGAACAATTAAGAGATGTCAAAACCGTAAAGGATATAATTTCTATTTTTTCAAATTAAATTTTTGTGTATAATACTTATGCGCTAGGAGTATAGTTCAACGGTAGAACAACGGGCTTCAACCCCGTGTGTTGTGGGTTCGAATCCTGCTACTCCTGCCATTTTTTTATGCCTTTTTTTAAGAATTAAAGTAAAATATTATTATAATGAAAACACATAGAAGATTTGGTGTCTTAGGCACAGGGGCATTTGGTTCAGCACTTGCTAACATATTAATAGAAAACGGGCATAAAGTTTTAATGTATGGTATTTCAGAAACTGAAATAGCAGATATTAATAATGGCTTTAACACAAAATATTTTGGAGATATTCAGTTTGCTAATCCAGAATTAATTCGTGCAACAAATAATTTAGGAGAATTTCTTGATGATGTTGATACAGCTGTTTTAGCTGTTCCATCAGTAGCGGTAGGAAGCTTATTGAGCGAAATTTCAAAAATAGCAAACGGAAGAAAAATTGATTTAATAAATTTATCAAAAGGATTAGAACCTAACACAAAACAATTTTTCTCACAATACATAAAGGATAATTTTACTAACATAATTAATAATTTTTCATCAATTATGGGACCTTCATTTGCTATTGAAGTTTTTAAAGGCAATTTAACAATGGTTAATATAGTTGGTACAAATATTGAATTCAATAAAGAAGTAGCTCAATATTTTAACAATAAACATTTTTATGTAAAACCATACAGTCAAATTAAAGGAGCAGAGCTTTTCTCGGCATTTAAAAATGTTCTTGCAATTGGTTTAGGTATTACCTCAGTTTTATATCCTGGACAAAATTCCCATGCGGGATTACTCACATTAGGGACTAGCGAGATATTTAGAGTTTATAAAGCTATGTATCCCGATGGGGAAAATACTATTGGATATAACTTCTCATCATTTGGTGATATATTCTTAACTTGTTCTTCACCAACAAGTAGAAACTTCTCATTTGGAGCTAATATAGCTAACAAGGGGATTGATGCCGCTTTAAATGAACAACAATGGACAATAGAAGGTTATGATACAGCAAAAACCTTGCAAAAATTAATAGTGGAATATAATATTACAGATGTACCATTTTTAAGCAATATAATTTCAATTTTATTTGAACATAAAGAACCAAAAAATATTATTGATTTCTTTGTTGCTAAACAAAATTAAATTATTCTAAAAAGAATAAAAAAAGGTAAAATATAAATAATTAAATTTAAATAACATTTTAGGAGAAAAAATGATTAAACACACAGAAGATAAAGACAAAGCACAAGTAGTTGTGAAATATGTTGTTGATGCATCAGAATTTCAAAAGAAATTAGATGAAGTATCAAATAGATTAGTTAAAAAAGTTAAAGTTAAAGGATACAGACCAGGTAAAGCACCAGTTGAAAAATTAAAAGCACAACTTGATCCAGAAGTTGTTTTTGGTGAAGCAGCTAAATTCTTCCACAATGCACACTTTACCGAAGTAATTGAATATGCTGTTAAAAAAGAAATTAAAGCTTACTCACAACCAATTCTTTCATATGACTTAGATAAAAAAGGTGATTTAGTTCTTGAATACACATTTGTAATTGCACCAGAATTCAATGTTGATGAAAAAGATCTTAAATTAAAATATACACCAGTTAAAGTTACTAAATCAGATGTTGAAAGCATGATTAAAGATTTAGAACAAAACATGTCAGTTGAAGAATTAGTTGAAGACAACGAAACAACAACAGTTGAAGGTGATACAGTAAACATCGACTTCAAAGGATTTATTGATAATGAACCATTTGAAGGCGGAGAAGCTAAAGGCTACGATCTTAAATTAGGGTCAAAAACATTTATTCCAGGATTCGAGGATCAACTTATTGGTAAAACAAAAGGCTACAAAGGTGATGTTGTAGTTAAATTCCCAGCAGATTACTTTGTAAAAGAATACCAAAATAAAGAAGCTGTTTTCCAAGTAACAATTAACGAAGTTAAAAGACTTAAATTATTTAAATTAACTGATGAAAATGTTAAAATGTTCCAAGATCCAAATGTTACAGATTTAAAATCATTAGAAAATGTTTTAAAAGGAAATATCAGAGTTAGAAAATTTGTTGAAGCTAATGTTAACTTCTACGAAGAATTAGTTGGACAATTAATTGAAAAAGCTCACCCAGTAATTCACGAATCATTATTAACAGCTCACGTTGAAAACAGTAAAAAACAATTTGATAACTCATTAAAACAATACGGAATCAAAAAACAAGAATACTTACAATTAATTAAATCAACAGAAAAAGACTTAGAAGAAGAATTCAAAAAACAAGCTTTAGATCAAGTTACTAAAGCAGAAGCTTACGGATACTTAGTTAGAAAATATCCAGTAAACACAACACCAGAACAAGTAAATGAATTTACTAAGAAATTTATTGAATTTGGATTCTCAAAAGAATCAGCTCATGAATTTGTTATTTCATCATTAAGAATGAGCCTTATCTTAAGTGAAATTAACCCAGAACAAGCTGAAAAACTTGAAAAAGATTTCAAAGAAATTGTTAAATAATATTAAATAGCACATTGTTGCTATTTTTTTATAAAAAAATTTTTATCGCTTAAAATAAGTTATAAAATTGCAATATGCAAAATATTAAAGAAAAACTTTTAGCTACACCACTAGGAGTAAATGGTGTAGCTCTTGGAACAATGGGAATTGCTACTACAGGTACATTTTTACTTGATTATTTAAAGCATGCTACCAAGTGAGCAAATATGATGTATATACAATTAGCCTTGCAAGTTTTTTGCATGTGCATATGCGTCTTTTATGTAGTTTTAACTTGCATTCGTTATAGCTTACAACCAAAAACTATTTGAGAGGAAATAAAAGTTCCTCATGTAGCTGGAATGGTAGGGGTTTTATTCCTTTGCTTCTGCTTACTGGGAAACTCTCTAGGCTGGATTTTAACTACCTTTATACAAGATAAGGTCTTACGTCATTATTTATTAATCCTACCAACAATTATTGTTGTTACAGCAGTAACTTGTCAATTAATTTACTTAGGTTTCTTTCTAAAATTTGTTTTATTTAAAAAAGAAGCTTGATTAGGTGAGGCATATGCATCATGATTTGTTCCTTTAGTTGGATTAGCAATTTCAGCTGCTTATGTGGATGATTTAGGTGATATTATGCCTTTATACTACTGACAAGCAATTTGATTCTTAGGGTTTGCGATATTTTTAATAATGTACCCTTATGTATTTTATAAATTCTTATTTAAGCCACACTCACGTTCTTCAGATATACCTTCTATGGCGATATTTGCTTCACCTGCAAATATGATGGCGGTAGGGTTTTTAGTAGCATTTAACCCACACCGTCTAGAAGCTCCACTAGCTTATTCTCAAACAATTTTTAACAATATTTTATTCTTCCAAATTATTTCAATCATACTATTTTGTTATGGAGCTGTATCTGTAGCTTTATATTACGCTATTTTAGTTAAATCATTAATGCTAAAGAAATATTCAATGTCTTGAACTTCACTAACCTTCCCTGCAGCAGTTTCAGCAACAGGAACAATTAGATTTGCTGAATACTTTTTCCATAATGAAACAAATGCTTATACATTTGAAGGTGTTTATTGAGTGCTGTTTGCAATTGGAATATTCTTATTCTTTACTTCCTTAGCTCTTGTGGTATTTTGTAATATTAAATATGCAAAAATTATGAATAATATTTGATTTAAAGGAATTGTTCACAAAAACAAACCTGCTAAAAAAGAAGAAAAAATTCAAGAACCTCTTGCATTTAAGGATTCTTGAATAATTAAGATTTAATACTTATAATTAATACGGCTTCCGTATTTTTTATACCTTTGTCATAGGCCAAAATAAAATACGGTTCCCCGTATCATATTATTTAGCGAATTTTCCTAAAACAGTATTAATTCTTTCTTTTGTAGGTTCTACAACAATGTATGTACCCGCAACACAAGCATCAGCACCAGCAGCAAAAGCTTCTGGTCCTGTAGTAGCATTAATTCCTCCATCAACTTGAATTAAGTAATCATATCCGAAGTCATTTCTAAGGTGTTTTAATTCACTTAATTTATCTAAAGCAGCAGGCATAAATTTTTGTCCTCCAGCTCCAGGTTCTACAGACATCACAAGCACAAGTACTAAACGATTTAAATATGGTTTAACAGCAGCAACTGGTGTATCTGGTTTAATTGCTAAAGCAATTTTAAGATCATGGTGATTCTTTTCAAGGAATTCCTCGAATTTTTCTAAATCATTTTCAATAGCTTCATAGTGGAATGTAATGATATCAACAATATTTCTTAAGTCCTCAACATAATCATATGGATTAACTACCATTAAGTGAACATCTTTGATGTGAGGTTTTCCGTTTTTAGCAATATTTGCAATTTCGCTAATTTGAATAGCTGTATTAGGAACAAATTTACCATCCATAACATCGTAGTGGATTCATTTGATTCCATTTTCAACAAGTGTATCAGCCATTTGAAGTCTTTTATCAGCTTCAACATTTAAAAGACTAGGTGTAACGTATTTTTGCATTATTATTTCCTTTCTTTATCAATTTCATCTAATAATTTAATATAGTTATTATATCTTATTTGTGGAATAAGCTTTGTACCAATGTTTTGTTTTACGGCACATTCACTTTCACTTTCGTTTTTATGTAAGCAGTTTCTAAATTTACAACTTAAAGCAAGATTTCTAAAGCTATAGTAACTTTTTGCAAGTTGTTCTTTATCTAAATCTAAACTAAGTGAAGAAAATCCTGGTGTATCAATTAAGAAACCATTTTTAAAACTAATAATAGAAACAGTTCTTGTGGTATGTTTTCCTCTTCCTAAAGCTTTAGAAATTTCTTGAGTAGAAAAATTATGTCCACCAAGATTATTGAGTGTTGTAGTTTTTCCTACACCACTTTGACCCATGAAAACAGAGTATTTATTTTCAAATAAATGCTCAATTTTTTCAGTGTAAGATAAATCTTTATTATTGATTAAATAGACCTCATATTCCATATCTTGATAGTATTTTTGAACTTCTTGGGCATATGAAGGGTCTAAATCCACTTTAGTAATAAAAATAATAGGTTTAATATTTTTGGATTCAATAATAGCAAGATATTTATCAACCAAAAAAGTTTGAAATTTAGGATGCTGAATTGACATGAAAATTATCATTTGATCAATGTTAGCAACCTTTGGACGAATAAATGAATTTTTCCTTGTAAGAATATTAGTTATAACACCGTTTTGCACTATGACATTGTCTCCAACGACTGGAGAAGTTTCGAGATATCTTAATTTACCTGCAGCAGGTATCTTTAATGTTTCGTTTTCATTTTGAACTGTATAAATACCAGCAACGATTTCAATTACTTTATATTCCATTAAATTAACCCCAATGCAGCAAGTGTTACACAAATAATTATGATTAAGCAAATAACAACTACTAGCGATGTAATTAAGAAAACATTTGAATTAATAATATCTGCTAATTTTTTCTTTTTCTTCAATGTCTTAGGGTTAAGTGGAGCTTCATAAGCTCTTTCAGCACTAAGACACGTTTTTAAATCTTCTTGAAATTCATAAACGTTTTGATATCTATCTTCAGGACGTTTAGCAGTTGCCTTAAGCACCACATTACACATTGCTTGAGGGATATCTTTATAAACTGCTGGAGAAGGAAAAGTGTTTTTGTAATGCATCATTATTGTATCTTGATCACGAGCGCCTTCATAAGGATATTGTCCAGTTAGCATTTCAAATAACACTACACCCAAGGCATAAATATCAACGGCTTTAGTAATTTGTGCACCTTTAATTGTATATTCAGGAGCTGCATAATACGGACTACAAATAACAGCATTTACTTTTGTAAGTCTTTGAGATTCAGGTGAAAGTGAAATACCTAAGTCAATAATTTTAACATTGTGTGAATCATCAATGATAATGTTTTGACTTTTAATATCACGGTGAATTACTCCATTATTGTGTAATTCACCCACACCTTCAGCAATTTTATTAATATATGTTTTAGCTTTTTTAATATTCAAAGAACCATTTGCTCTGATGATATTATACAAAGTGTTCCCTGAAATATATTCCATAACATAAAATTGTTCCACTTCATCACCATAGTAATCAATTAACTTAGGAATATGTTTAGAACGAATTTTTCCAAGCATTTTAGCTTCTTCTGAGAATCTTTTGTAAGCAACCTTATCAAATACATTAGCCATGAATTTTAAGGCATATTTTTGATTATTTTGTTTACTGGTAACTAAGAACACAGTTCCCATTCCACCGCTTCCAATCATTTTTTCAATATTGTATTTGGAGTGAACTTTAGAACTAGCAGGAATATTAAAATTACTCATTTTCGCCTCCATGTTGCAATTCTAAAATTATTAATGTCATATTATCTGTTGACTCAGATAAAATTGCATTCTCAAGAACTTCTTTACCTATGATTGAGATGTCTTTGTTTTGAAGCATGAATAATTCTAATTCATTTTTATCCATAAATCCATGTACACCATCTGATGTAAGTAATATTTTATTAATACTTTCAAATCCTTTAGTTGGTATTTCAAAGATTTCAATTAAAGTGTTGTAATTAGGTAGTACAGCACTAGTAAGGGCTTTGAGTTGATTTGAATTAATGTTTTTATAAAGTTCTAAATCTTTTGAACTTAAACCATCAGCCAGTAGTTTGTTTTCTAAATTATGATCAATTGTTATTTGCACTAATTCAGTATTATTAACAATGTAGCAACGTGAATCTCCAGAGTTAAAAACAACAATTTGTTTTGTTTCATAAAGAATTAAACATCCTACAGCAGTTGTCCCCATAGAATTTTTATTAACATCACTAAAAGCTTCTTGTTTTAAACGATTTTTTGCTTTTTCAAAAGTTGAAAAAATTCACTGCTTAGCAGTAAGATTATTTTTTATGAAAAAATTATTTTGGAATTCATCATTAAAAGTATCGATTACAAGTTGGGCAGCTTCATCACCAAAAGCATGTCCACCAATTCCGTCACATAAAATAGCAAGTGTTGCTTTAGAATTTTGTAAAACACTTGCTCTATCATCATTTTTAGGTCTTATTCCTTGTAATGAATCTAAAAAATACTTAATTGTCAATTCCTAACTCCTTGTGCAGAATAGCTCTAATTTCTTCTGCTGCTCTTTCAGGAACATCGTTAATAATTCTGTATTTGAATAAATGTGAATCAGCGATTTCTTCTTCAGCTTTTTTAAGTCTTTGCTTAAGAGTTTCATCGTTTTCTGAACCACGTTTAATAATTCTTTTTCTTAAATCTTCAACTGAAGGAGGTGCTAAGAAAATAGTGATTAAGTTATACTTTTCAGATTCTTTTGAATCAGTAGTAAATTTCTTAATAATTTGTTTTGCTCCATTAGTTTCAATTTCAAGCATTGGTACTTTATGTTTCGCATGAATCTTGTCTAATTCAGAATATAATGTTCCATAATAATTTGATAAGTGATATGAAAATTCGATAAATTTACGACTTTTGATTTTGTCTCTAAATCTATCAATATCAATGAAGTGATAATGGATTCCATCTAGTTCACCTTCACGTGGAAGTCGCGTAGTCGCAGAACAAGATAACGATAAATTCAATTCATCGTATTCAAAAAGCAATCTTTCTACAGTTCCTTTACCTACACCACTAGGTCCGCTGAAAATAATAATTGGGCTCTTTTTATCCATAATTAAACATATTATACCTTAAAATATTTTTTTATATTGCTATAATTATTTTAATATTTATATTAAAATAGAGGTTATATGTTTTACAAATTTAATAAACCATCAGGAGTATTTGCTAATAAAACTGTACGCAGTTTGCAGAAAGAATTAAATGCTTCAAAAATAGGTCACACCGGAATTCTTGATCCTTTAGCAGAAGGTTTAATGCTAGTAGCAACTGATTTTGAAACTAAAATGCTGCAATATATTGATGATAAAAATAAAACTTATATTGCTAAAGCTTTATTTGGGAAATCTTCAGATACATATGATATCGATGGAGAAATCATAACTCATAACGAAGAAAAAATAACTTTAGAGGAGCTCAATGATGCAATAGCATATATGAAAACTACCACAAGTCAAATTCCACCTATTTTTAGTGCTAAAAAGATTAATGGTAAAAAAGCTTATGATTATGCTAGAAATAATGAAGAAGTAACATTAAGAGAACAAAAAATTAAAATATTTAAATATGATTTACTTGAGTTTAATTATGAAAAGCAAGTAGCAACATTAGAAATTATGGTTTCAGAAGGAACTTATATTCGTAGCATTTTAGTTGATACTGCAGCTTATGTTAATAAACATTGTCTTATGTCTTATTTAAAAAGAACTCAAGTAGGTAATATTGCTTTAGATAACTTACCTGTAGGCAAATATGAAGCAGTTTCAATAGAATCTTTAATTAATTTTGAAATAGTTAATTTAGATGAATTTTCTTATAAATATTTAAAAAATGGAAATGAATTTAAATTACATAAACCTGATGGATATTATTTAATTAATAATCCAAAAATAAATTTAATTTGCGCAATTGGTGAGGTGAAAAATAATGTCTTTCACCCTAAAAAAGTCGCTTTAGAAAGGATAGAAAAATGAAACAATTAAAAGACTTAATCAAAATTGCTGCTTTCGATGTGGATGGTACAATTTTACCGAATGGAACTACACAATTTTCAACTAATACTAGAAAGATTTTCCCATTACTAAAAATGAATGGAATTACTACAGTTATTTCTTCAGCTAGAGAATTTGCTACTATAGGAGATTTTTTAGACCAACTTGCTCCGGTTGATTATTTCATTGGAGCAAATGGAGCTTTTATTTTTGATAATAATAAAAAAGAGTTTGTTTATAAAAATACTTTAAAACGTGATGAAGTGATTAAAGTTTATAATGCATTTAAGGATAAAGTAGCAGCATTTGCTGTAACCGACTTTGACAAAGTGTTTAAAACTCCAAGTATGAATTTAAATTCATGATTTATTCGTCCTTTTGTTTCAAATTATTACAACTTTGATGAATCACTTTTAAGTAGTGATGATTTATATGTTATTACACTTAATGTTGAAGGTTCAGATGAAATTGCTAAAGAAGTTTCTAAGTTTTTAGAAGACAATAATTTAAATATGGAAATTTCAGCTAAATGATCTAGAGGAATTTTTATTGGACCTAAAAATGTTTCAAAAAGTCATACTTTAAATATTTTATGTTCAATGCTTGGATATGAAATTGATAAAAACCTTATTGCCTTTGGCGATAGCTCAAATGATTATGAAATGTTAAGAGATGCTTACTATGGTGTAGCTATGGAAAGAGCAAATGAATGAATTAAAGGTGTAGCTAATGATATTGCACTTGATTGTGAATATGATGGAGCTTACTTAAAACTTAAGGAACTTAAGTTAATTTAATGAATGATTTAATTATTTATAATTTAGGAGAATTTACTCCACAAGATACTGATAACTTTATTTTAGGTTCATTTGAATCATTTCACTTAGGACATTATCAATTATTTAAACAAGCACAAGCTAATGGTGGAAGAATTATTTTAGTTTGTTTCAATGCTGAAAAAGGGATGCCTAAATTCAAAGATACTATTTTCATGGATAATTATGCTAAATACGAACAATTAGCTCGTTTACCTTTTGATGCAATTATTCAATTAGAGTTTGATAAGATATCACATTATGAAGGCTTAGAATTTCTCCAAGCCTTAGCGCAAGGCAAATATGTAAATTTTATTGCTGGAGAGGACTTTAAATTTGGTTTTCAAGGTGCTTGAAAATTAGAGGATTTTGCAACTGAAGAATTTAATAATACATTTAATATTCAAGTAATCCCGTTACTTAAAGATTTAAATGTTAAGATTTCTACTTCTAAATTAAAGGAGTCTTTGGAATTTGGACACTTAGATTTCGTTAATTCATTAATTGTTTATGATTATGCATTCTCTGGTATTGTAGATGGAAATAAAATTAATATAAATCCTAAACTAGCAAAAATACATTCAGGACTATATGCAAGCTTATTTCATATTGATGAATTTGTTTATTATGGAATATTACACATTAATAAAAAACATGAAAGAATGATTCATTTATTTGGATATGAAATTAATGAACAATTTAATAATCATCGTGTAGTTGTAGAAATAAAAAAACAAGTAAGAATAATTACTTCTAATTTTGATGACTCAATCTTGGAAAAAGATATAATTCGTGCTAAAAATGCCTTAATTTAAGATTTAAAAGTCAATTTATGTTGACTTTTCATTTTTTAAAGGAGTATAATTTAAAACATAAATACAAGAATAAGAAATTTATTTCAATTTAATGAGGAAAATGTGAAAACAAAAATTTTTAGAATAAGTACTAAGGTTATTTTAGTTATAGCTTTAGCTTTGCTGATTTTATCTGCATCAATTTATTTCACTACTATATCTAGATGACTTTATTACATAGAATTTCCTAAATACCACCTAGATGAGTTATGATTTAAAAATGCAGGACCAGATGGAACGTATGGTCATTTAGACAATAAACAAATCGCACAAATTTATGCAAATGTAATGGATTTTTTACAAAATCAAACTGATACATTTAATATTTCTCCAGTCACATATACAAAAGCTGGATTGCTGCATTTCGAAGATGTTAGAAAATTATTTAATATCTGTTTAGGTATTTTTATTGCTTCGTTAGTTGTTAGCGTTCTATTAATTATTTGAGGAAAATGAAGATATAAAAAAAATTTTTCAATAATATCTTTAGGCGCTTATGCTTCAATTGCATTACTAGTTGTTTTTGTAATTATTTTAATAATTGCAGCTTGTGATTTTGATGAAGCATTTAATAATTTCCATAAAATATTTTTCCCAGGTAAAGATAATTGAATTTTTGATCCTGATCAAGATGAAATTATTAAATTACTGCCTCAAGAAGTATTTAAAAATTATGCAATTATGATTTTTGTATTACTTGCAACTTTTACATTTGGATTCATTATTGCTTACATTATTCAAGTTAGTTCAAGACATAAAAGAAACAAAAAACCCCAAATACAAAGTGACAAAGAATTTGTAATTAAAATAAGTTAAATTCTTTTTAATGATAAAAAACATACTAAGAAGTCTATGTGCTAGAGTTTTTAGTATGTTTATTTTATTTAGCAAAATACATTTTTACATTATAATATTTAAAACTATATAAACATAAATTTTAGACTTGGTCAGTATGTAAATACTCGCTAGGTTTAAAACATAATAAAGGAGAATATTATGGTTTCAAAAGAAAGAAAAGCTGAATTAACAAAACAATTCGGTAAAAACGCTAAAGATACAGGGAACACATCTGTTCAAATCGCAATTTTAACAGAAGATATTGAGTCATTAAAACCTCACTTCTTAAAAAACCCTAAAGACAACCACTCAAAAAGAGGTTTCTTAGCTAAAATCGCTCAACGTAAAGTGTTATTAAAACACTTAAGAGAAAACGACTTTGAAGAATACAGCAAAGTTATTGAAGCTCTTAACATCCGTAAATAATGAGCAAAATATGCAGCGAGCGCTGCATTTTATTTTTGCATTTTAGCTCGAGAATAAAATATTGGTATTATAATATTAATTATGAATGCAAAAGAAATAAAAATAACATTAAAAAAGCTTAAAAATGAAATTTTTACCCGCAAGAATGAAATTTATGCTGCTTTAGAGATCGATTTAAATAAATCAGTTAATGAAACTGAAATTACTGAAATTTTACCTGTAATTAATGAAATCAATTCATATTTAAAACATATTAAAAAATGAAGTAAACCTAAAAGAAGACGTACACCATGGTCACTTCGTCCTGGTAAGTCTTATATTTATCATAAACCTTATGGAACAGTGTTTATTTTATCAACTTGAAATTATCCATTTAATTTATCTCTTATTCCGTTAATAGACGCTTTTGCTGCTGGAAATAATGTAATTTTAAAATTATCTGATCGGGCACAAGCTTCTAGAGATGTAATTGAAAAGATTATTAAAAACGTTTTTACTAAGCAACAAGTTTTATTAATGAAAGGCGATATAGAAGAAACTAACAGAATCATTCAACAAGAAGCTGATTTTGTCTTTTTCACCGGTTCAAATAAAGTTGGAAATGAAATTTATAAAAAAGCTGCTGAAAAAATGATTCCTTGTGTACTTGAATTAGGTGGAAAAAACCCAGCAATTATTACTAAAAGTGCAAATATTAAATTAGCAGTTTGAGATAATATTTTTGTCAAAATTATGAATATGGGTCAAACTTGTTTAGCTACTGATCATATTTATATTGATGCAAGTGTTAAAGGCCAATTTGAGCTTGAGTTTAATAAAGCATTAAATCAAATTCATCACATGCTAACTAATAATGATTTACAACTAGCAAAAATGATTGATAAGTATGCTGAACAAAGAATAATTAATTTTCAAGAATTAGAAGAGCTTGAAACTTCATATCTGGATAAAATACTTTTACTTGAACCTTCAAGAGATTCCAAAATAATGCAAGAGGAAATTTTTGGACCACTATTACCAATTATTCCTTATGATAATTTAGAAACTTTAGCTGAAAAATTAAGCCAAAATAATGCACCATTAGCGATTTATTTATTTTCAAATAATAAGGCTGATTTCAACTTGCTGCAAGAAAAATTAGATGCTGGAACAATAGTTTATAATTCAACTTCTAAATTCATTTATAACAATCAATTACCATTTGGCGGTGTAAAACACAGTGGAATTGGTCGTTACCATGGTAAGGCTGGATTTAAAACATTTACTTATCAACAAGCGGTTTATAAAGCTTCAAAAGTTCAATTAATTTCTCCTAAAGCAATGACAAAAATAATGCTTTCAAAAAATCAGCACTGAATTGTTAAACTATTAAATTGAGTTAAAAAGTAGGCTGTCTTAAATTTGTGAATTTCTAATTGTTGTCCACCATTACGGTGGATATTTTTAATTAAAAAGTTGCCTGAAGGCAACTAAATTTAATTTCTTTGTCTTTTAGCATTATATGTAAATACATATGCAAGTATAAGTGAAAGGATTGTAAATCCACCTACATAAACAAATCCGACTCAAGGTTGAACTGAGTAATTAGCTAATGTAATGTCATAACTTTGTGGGAATGAAGCAAATACTTCGTTTTGTGAAAAAATGTAATATCTAAGTAATGAAACTACTTCAGTTGATGGTAGCACAGTTGAAAAAGCACTTAATCATGCAGGAAGTATTGTAAGCGGAATAAATGCTCCAATTAAGAATCCTGATACTGATGAAAGAGCCCCTGAAAGTGCTGAGAAAGCTGAAATACTTTTAAGGAAGCTAAAAATAAAACTAAATAATGCTGAATTAAATACACAACCTAAAAGTATTATTCCTAAAATAATAAATCCAGTAGCTACACTCATAACTCCAAGTGTACCATTAGCAGCCATATAAATAATAACAATTAAATACATTACAACTGAAATTATGATATTAAGTAGAATATTAACTAGTAAGTAACTAAAGCGAATAATCGAAGGCTTAATTGGTGTAATTGCTAAATCATTAAAGATCTTTTTCTCAGCATCTTGCACCATAAAAACTGAAAGAGAAATTGCATTAGTTAAGGAAGTTAATCCAAGCAACCCTACTAGCAAGCTTCCGTCAGCAAATTGACTTTTAACTAAATCAGGAATTGGTGCTTTTCCTAGTTGGCTAGCGAATAAATATCTACCAAATAGGATAAAAATTACAATAGTTATAATTGGTGAAAAGAAGGTCATAATAATCTTTTTTGGATCTTTAAAGAAAAGCTTCATGTTTCTTTTCACAAGTCAATGTAATTGATACATTATTCACCTCCTTGCGTATTGGTTACATTAAGGAATACATCATCCATATTTCCTTTAGCTAATTCAAAATCTTTTAAAATTGAACCGAATTTTAAAACAAAATCTCTAGCTTGATCATAGGTTTTAAATTTAACTGTATATTTACGGTCAGCATATTTATATTTAGCATTATGCGAACTGAAAAGATCTTCTAATACTGAATTTGGTTCTTGGTGAACATATAATTTTGCATGTGAGTAAGCATTTTTTAAATCACTTGGTGAACCTTCAGCAAGTTTTTGCCCTTTTTGAATTATTATTGCAAAATTACAATTATTAGCCTCTTCCATATAGTGTGTTGTAAGCAGTATTGTAAGGTCTTTTTCTCTTTGAATTCTTCTTAAAGTTTTTCAAACCAATTTACGAGAAGTGGGATCAAGTCCAGTAGTAGGTTCATCTAAAAATAAAATTTCAGGCTTATGTACAAGGGCTCTAGCTATATCTACCCTTCTTCTTTGTCCACCAGAAAGCGAACCATAAGGTTTATTCAATAAATCTTGTAATTCAAAATCAGCGACTACATCATCAACTAGTTGTTGAGTAGTTTTATCCTTAATGTATTTAGCATACATTGCGGCACGAGACATTAAATTATCATATACACTAAGTTTTGCATCTAAAATTGATTCTTGGAAAACAATTCCGATTTTATTTTTAATATTTTTACCTTGATGCGAATCTAAATCCACTCCTTCTACTTTAATTGTTCCACTATCTTTTTTAATAATGCCTAAAATAATGCTTAATGTAGTAGTTTTACCCGCACCATTAAGTCCTAAAAAACCAAATAGCTCACCTTTTTTAACTTTAAAAGATAAGTCATTTAAAGCTTTTTGTTTCTTAAAGGATTTATTTAAATGTTCTATTTCTATAATATATTTTTCTTCCATATTGTCTCCTACTATTATTTTAGTATTCTTTGGATTTTTTCTATTATATTATAAAAATTATTTAATTTTAGCAAATAAGAGCAAAATATGCTAAAATAAATACACTATGAGTAAAAAAGACTATTATGAAGTTTTAGGAGTGTCTAAAACAGCGACAGAAAAAGAAATTAAAACAGCTTACAGAAAACTTGCTATGCAATACCACCCTGATAAATTAAAAGATGGTACAAGCGATGAAAAAATGAAAGAATTAAACGAAGCTTATTCAATTCTTTCAGATCCTGAAAAAAGAAAAATTTATGACCAATATGGTGCTGATGCAGCTAATGGAAAAGGATATGCTGGAGCGGGAGCTGGTGGTTTTGGTGCAGGATTCCAAGGTCAAGGATTTTCAGCAGATTTCCAAGATATTTTTGAAAATATTTTTGGTGGATTTGGTAGAAAACGTGGCGGATACGCAGGTAGCAGTAAACAAAGAGGTGATGATTATAAATCAATCCTTAGAGTTTCATTTATGGATGCTATGCAAGGGACTACAATTAAGCAAAAATTAGATAAATGAGAACTTTGTTTACATTGTGGTGGTAGCGGCGCTGAAAGTGCTAGTGATATAAGTTCATGTCCTGATTGTGAAGGAAAAGGATATACCACAAGAGTTGTTGAAGGATTCTTTGGTCAACAAATGAGCCAACAAGCATGTCGTAGATGTGATGCAACGGGTAAAATAATTAAAAATAAATGTTCAAACTGTCGTGGTGAAAAATATATTAAAGTACAAAAAACAGTTTCAATTAAAGTACCAGAAGGTGCTAATACAGGTTTAACACTTAAAGTCGCTGGATACGGAGGACCGGGTAGAAATGGTGGAGAACCTGGTGACATGTATATTCAAATCCAAGTGGATGATCATCCATACTTTATTAGAGATGGATATGATATTGAACTTAATTTCCCAGTATCATTCATTGATATTATGCTAGAAAATAATGTTAAAGTCCCAACTCCTTGAGGTGATGTATCAATTAAGCTTAAGAAAACATACACAGATAATAAAGTTATTAAAATCCCACACAAAGGTGTGATTTACAAAGGAATTCAAGGAGATTTAAGATTACATCTTAGAGTTGTGATTCCTGATTTAGATAGAAAAGATAAAAAAGTATTAACTGAAGTACTTGCGAATATTAAAGATGATTCAAATGAAAAATTCGTGAATAAAGTTAATATGTCAAAATAGTTTAAAGCTACACTGTAGCTTTTTTCTTTGCAAATGTGGAAATTCCCACATATTGGGGAGTGATTTTTGCTAGGTTTTATAAAAAGACTATAATTAAATTAAGAAAGATTTTTAATCTAAAATCAGGAGGAACAATGAATCTAAAATCAGGAGGAACAATGAATCTAAAATCTAGCAATATCTTAGATATGATAAATTCAAATGAAAATTATAAAAATGAATTAGCAATTAATTTTGCATATAGTAATTATTTAGTGGAAGCAGATCATTTGGATATTTTTGAAAATCCATTTTGCTTCACTTATCAACAAGTTGAGGAATTATTTCTCAACAACCAAATTATTGGTCCAAAAAGATTAAATGATGTCTATGTTGTAAGAAACTTGTTAAATGTATTTTTTGAGATTGTTAATAATGAAACAAAACTAGACTTAGAATATATGGAAGCATTACATAGGCTGCTTTACAAGGATATTAAAGAAATTGGTGGATTCTTTGTAAACAAACAAGGTATTTATTTAACAAATTGACAAAATACCATAAGCACATTTTACAAGTTGCATAAAGCTGAAATTATGCATTTGAATAAGCAACTTGATTTTGCGATTAATAATTGTAATAATGAAAAAGAAAAATACCTTAGAATCCTCAATTATCATTTAAAATTTGAAAACTTAGAATTTATACCAGGAGTTGGGTGATTAGGTAGAGTAATTATGTTTAAACAATGCCTTGATTATAATTTAGTACCTATTATTATTCAACCTGAAGAAAGAGAACAGTATTTTGAATTTTTCAAAAATAAAGATTGTGAAAAATACTATGAGCAAGTGTTAAAAGTAAATATTGAAGATTTAAAACAAGAGATAGGAATTGAGTAAAAAAAACATAGGTTTGTATCCTATGCTTTTTTAATATCTTTCCATAAGTATGGAAATTGTGGTGGTGTTGAACGTTTTTTAGTAATAGATAGAATTATATTATTACGATTAATTTCTTCTCCTGAGTTTCGGAGTTTTAAAGGCATAAAAACGAATAGTCCTTAAAAATAGGGCTATTCGTATTTTTTATGTCTAAATTACTTGTACAATTTTTGAAAATATTGTTTGTATTGTTTCGAAATCAGAAATATAATCTGAATTTTGAGTATTTCGTATATAAATTTCTTCTTTTATTTGACCATCAACAACTTTTACAACTTTTTCAGCTGATTTAATTGCTTTTATAACTCTTTCATTTGAAAATCTATCGATTACACCAGTATCTTTTAAAGTCTTGTTAACTGAGTAAAGTAAAAATTTCAGAGACTATAAATAATTTTGTGTAAATTTATTTTGCAATGAAAAAAAGTTATCTTAACTTTGTTGGATAAATTATATTATAAATTTCAAATTTTTGAAACCTGGGTGTGTTCTTAGCATACCCTTTTTATTGTAATTTTCAAATATAGTTACTAAGAATTTTTCTAAACTTGTTATTGAATTAAATTGTCTTTTGTTTTTCATTGATGACTTTATTTCTGAATTTAGACTCTCAATAATATTTGTAGTGTAAATCGTTCTTCTGATTGAAAGTCGAAAATCAAAAAATGAGAATAAATCATCTTCAATATTTATCAATGCTTGTGTTACTCTAGGATATTTAGATTCTCATTTTTCTAAAAAGAATTGATATTCCTTAATTGCTTCTTCCTTCTTGATTTGGGAATAAATCATTTTTAAGTCATTTGCTATTTCAAATTTATCTCTGTTGTGCACTTTTGCAAATACATTTCTTTGTATATGAACTCAACATCTTTGATATTTAGAATTAGGAAAGTTATTGTGAACAGTATCTTTTAATCCTTGAAGTCCATCTGTGACAAATATCCCTACCTCTTGAACTCCACGGTTTTTTAAGTCTTGTAAAATTTCGTCTCAAATAATTGTGTTTTCAGTTGGATTTATTGCGAATCCTAAAACTTCTTTATGCCCTTCTTCATCAATTCCTAAAGCAATGTATATAGCTTCTTTTGAATAAGTTTCTCTTTTAATAGGAAAATATGTTGCATCAAGAAAAACAGCAATGTATTTTGATTGCAGTTTTCTGCTCTTAAACTTGGTAGTAGACCAAATGTTGTGTAATCACTCCAAATATTAAAAGGAGTGATTTTTGTTATGATTTTAGAGGAAAGAAACAAATTATTAAGAAATGAATTTTACAAATTAGGAGCTGATATGAGAGAATTATCATTTCTACTTAATGTTAATTACTTAGATGTTGCTAAGTTAATTGAAGAGAATTTAAAAGATGAAGTAGATGCTTATATTACTGAAATGAATAAATATGAATTAGTTGAAGGAAAAATTTATAGAAATGGATATTCTAAAAGAACCTTATACACATTGAATGGTAAACTACAAATAAATGTCCCAAGATTAAGAAATGCTTCAAATTTTTGTTCACAAATATTAGCTAAATATAAAAGATGTGAGGAAGAATTTGAATTTCTAATCGCACATTTATTGCAACAATTTTTATCATATGAACAAACCATAGATTTAGTTGAGAAATTATTAGGTTTTAGAATAGGACATTCTATAATTGCGAGAGTTTCAAAAACTATTAAAAACAAATACGACAACGCTTATAGTTTTGACATAAATAATGATATTTATGCATTATTTATTGATGCTTCATATCATAAAGTTTTTAAATGATATAACCCATTCACTGGTGAATATTTAAATTCTTTAGAAAATGTTGAGAATTCAAGGGATTTTGTCAAACAGAGCTCAAAAATAGCCTTATACACCGCTATAGCTATAGATAAAGAAGGTAAAAAACAAGTTTTATCAATAGAAACCTCAGGTGTAGAAAGTACAGAAAATTGAACAAAATTCTTATCAGAATTAAAAAAGAGAGGAATTAATGATCCTCAAGTTGTTGTTTGCGATGATTTTAGTGGAATTAATAATGTTATTAATTCAGTTTTTCCTTCATCTAAAATTCAAAAATGTGCATTTCATAAAATGACTAATGCGCTTATTACAATACCACAATCTAAAAGGTATGAAGTATCACAACTACTAAAACTAATATTTAAAGGTAAAAACAAAGATGAAGGTTATAAAAGATTTTTGGAATTTAAAAACAAATATAAAGATAAATACAGAAAAGCTGTTGCAATTATTGAAAACTCACTTGACCAGATATTCACATTTTATGATTTTCCAATAGGAATTAGGAGATATATTTACACAAACAATATTTGCGAAAATTTCCACTCAGCATTAAGAAAATATGTCAAGAAAAAAGCTCGCATCATAGTCCTAACTCCATCAAAATGTTGGCTATTGTTGCAAGCTTCAAAATAACTCGAACTTGAACAAGGAAAAGAATAATTTTCTAAGTTAAGTTCAGTATTATTATATATAATTTATTCAATTATAGTCCGATGTGATTACACAAACTTTGGACTACTACCTTAAACTTTTCAATATTCACAATTAGATTATCAGTAATATTAGAAATTGATTGTTTTGATAATTGAGCTCCATAAACGTTTTTAACTATCTTACTGATGGATTCGTAATTAATTCCTTCTGCAAACATTTCAGTAACTAAATCCTTAATAATTGACTGTGTTCTTTGATATTTATCAAAAATTACATTTTGAAATTGATTCAGTCTATCTCTAGCTATTGAGAATTTCATTTTTCCATACTCTGTATTAATAGTTCTTTCATAATAACCATTTCTATAGTTAGAAACATTACTTCTTTCATATTTTTTATATTGTAAAAATTCAGTTAGAGAATCAGAAATTAATGATTCAATAATATTTTTTAACGAACTGCGAATATGTTCGTTTATTTTTTCCATAATATCTTCAAAATTATTACCATCTTTAACAGAAAAATTTTCTAATAATAAATTGTTTAAAGTTGTATTTAATTGTTTAAAATTATTCATAGATAAGTTATCTCCTTTTCGGTTCAATTAAATTTTAAGATAACTTATCTTTCTTTGTCATTTTTATAATTTTTTTTAATTTACACAAACTTTTTTACAGTCTCAAATTTCATGATAACAAGAGACATAAAACATAATAAAATATGTGCTTCAATATGTTTATCTGTTCAAACATACATAGGTCTAACTTGTAATGATGATTTCATTGTTCTGAAGTTTTCTTCAATTTGTCATTGTTTTGCATAAATTTCAACAATTTCTTCAGACGTTAAATCCATTCTCGAAGTTTCATAAATATAATAACCGTCAAATTGACTATCTTCTTGAACCTTTTTATAGTCTAATTCATAAAAAGCTTTACCTACTTTTTTGAAGAATTTGTATTTCTTTCCGCCAGTTAATTTACCGGTTTCAACTAATCCATTTTTGTTTTTCAATTTATTAAAATTATCAATTAAGTTTTGTCTATCAGCTTTATCTTTTAAAGCTCTTTTTTGCTAAATGTAACTATTCTACGTCTTAATTTTCCATTAGGACGTTTTTTATTGTATAGAGAAACAATTGTTTCTTCTTTGTATTTAAAGTTTTCATCACCTACATAGTTGCTTTCATCTAAAATAAAATCTTTAAATGATTTTGCACCTGATTTTAAACGATAAGAAATTATGTAATTTATCCCTTTTTGTTCTAAAATCTTATGTTACTTGATGTAGACATACCTTTATCGGCAATTATTGTTACATTTTTTATTTCATAAATTTTGCTCATTTCTAATACAAAAGGAATGAAAGTTTTGGAATCTGCAGTATTTCCTTTAAAGGTTTCGATATGAATAGGAATACCATTTTCATCTGTAGCCATACCAACAACAACTTGGTCCTCTTTAAATTTTCCATCTTTTGAATAACCACTATGTCTAAGACCTAAACGTGAAAAACTTTCAAAATACATAGTTGTTGAATCATAGAAAACTAGTTCAACTTTTCTTGATGTATTTTTAATAACTTTTTGTTAATTCTTTTTAATAAGTTTTCTTTATTATCATAGATAAGATTTAATAAGGCATAATAACTATCTTTGCTAGTGTTTGGAGCATCTTCGTATTTATACTTATTTTTATGTATTGAAATATAACTATTTGCATCAATTATTCTGCTTGCAATTGTGTATTTTAGAATTTTATTCAGTTCTTTATGTCTTGTTTTTGGTAGTGCATCAAATATTTCAAATTTATTAATCAAATCATAAAGGATATTTATCCCATAGTTTACATTGTAAACTTCTGTTTTTGAAGAATTTAACGCAAACATAATACTTTGTTTGATTTTTTCTTTTGAATCAGTAATCGATAATGTTTCACAAACATTTTTTATTACATTTATCGGATTTGATGATAACTCTTCTAATTTTTCTAATCTACCGATACCAACTTGGTTACCATATCCTTTTCCGTAACCATTTGATGTTGCAACAGAAATATATGTGTAATCTTTTCTTTTGTGTTTGATAACTATAAACTTATTTTTCATGTCTATATTATACCATTTTATACAAGTAATACAAGTAAATAAAAGGACTTTTTTAGAAGTAAATTAAAAATCCATATATCATAGATATATGAATCTTAATTAATTTGAATTTTCACAGATTTTTTGAACTAAAACTCCGAAACTCAGGATAAAGATTGTGAAAAATACTATGAGCAAGTGTTAAAAGTAAATATTGAAGATTTAAAACAAGAGATAGGAATTGAGTAAAAAAAACATAGGTTTGTATCCTATGCTTTTTTAATATCTTTCCATAAGTATGGAAATTGTGGTGGTGTTGAACGTTTTTTAGTAATAGATAGAATTATATTATTACGATTAATTTCTTCTTTATTAAATGGAATAAGCTCTAATTCATAATCAAGTTTAGCTAAAATAGACTTTGCGGTTTCTAATTCATCATAAACTTTGTTACTTTTCATAAGAATCATTTTTCCATTAACTTTAACTAAATGAAATGCAGCCATCAGTAAACTTCTAACATCAGCTACTGCCCGAGCTGTTACTATATCAAAAATGTTTTTTTCTTTGATATCTTCTGCTCTTAATGTATAAACAGTAACATATTCTTGCAAGTTCAAAGCATTAATTACTTCGTTTAGAAAATTAACTCTTTTTTGAATTGGCTCATAAATGGTAACTTTATTATTTGGTTTTGTTAAAACATAAGGGATTGATGGAAAACCAGCTCCTGCTCCGATATCAAGAATACTTCCATTGCTTAACCCTTGGGTTATTTGTAACATAAACTCAAGAGATTCAAGTATACCTTCTTCTCAAAGTCGCTCTCCTGAAAATCCAGTTAAATTCATTACTTTATTTTTTTCTTCAATTAAATTAACATATTTTTCAAATAATGAGAAATCTCAATTATTTTGTTTGCACATATCTGCAACTATTTGTTTCTTACTTATTTCCATAGTTATTAATTTCTTCTTTCATTTGTTGATAAACGCTAGTAATTGAGCTTCCTTCAAGTGTAGCATTTATAACTCTACCTAAGAAATCACCAAGTGAAACGATTTGTAATTTTGAATATTTATCTAATAACTCGTGATTATCAATACTATCTGTAACAATAACTTTTTCAATATTTGGATTATTCTCAAATACTTCAAATCCTTTAGTGAAAATTCCGTGTGTAGCCATAACAATAATTCTTTCAGCTCCATTTTCTTTTAATGTGTCAGCTGCTTTAATTATTGTTCCACCAGTGTCAATGATATCATCTACAATAACTGCATTTTGACCTTTGATATTACCAATAATACCCATAACTTCAGTTTGATTAACTCCGGTACGACGTTTATCAATAATACAAATTTTAACTGTGTTCGCAATTAATTCAGCTAGTTTTCTAGCTCTAACAGTTCCACCGTGGTCTGGAGAAACTACTGTAAATGATGTATTAAGCTCTTTAAGTGCAAGAGCAAGGGGATATTGACCTCTTAAATCATCAACCGGAATATCGAAAAATCCTTGAATTGATGGGTTGTGTAAGTCAACACAAGTAAGTTTAGTTGCGCCAGCTTTTTGCAGTAAGTCAGCAACAAGTTTTGCTCCAATTGGTTGTCTACCGCTAACTTTTCTATCTTGTCTAGCATATCCGTAGTAGCTTAAACATACATTAATACTTCTAGCGCTTGCTCTCTTAAGTGAATCGATAAAAAGTAGTAATTCTACTAAATTATCATTAACAGGACGTGATGTACTTGCAATGATAAAAACATCTTTATCTCTAACAGTATCAGCTGCCCCAATCATAACTTCACCATCAGCATATACTGTTCGATTAATTGGTGAAAGTGGAATTCCCACTAATTCAGATACTTTTTCTGCTAATTTTTGTGCATTATGCATTCCAAAAATAACTGTTTCTTTTTTGTTCATTAAAACCTCTTTGATTATTTATTCACCTAAATTTTACAAGTTTTTTTGCCTTATTTTGAAAATAAACAAAAAAGCCTAAAAATATGTGAAATAACCTGTATTTTGTCACCCCTGCTAATAACCTGTATTTTGTCACCCCCCATGAATTTTCATTTATTTTTTTTAATTAAATGTAATAAAAAATCAGACTTAATAGAATTTCAATTAAAAATGAATAAATTTTGCTTTAAAAAGTTGAAATCAATAAGAAATAAAGCGTTATTTAATTATTTTTTAAAAAATCCTCATCAAAAGTAAAAATGTCATTTAAACATACCAAAATAATAGGTAGTAGACCAAATGTTGTGTAATCACTCCAAATATTAAAAGGAGTGATTTTTGTTATGATTTTAGAGGAAAGAAACAAATTATTAAGAAATGAATTTTACAAATTAGGAGCTGATATGAGAGAATTATCATTTCTACTTAATGTTAATTACTTAGATGTTGCTAAGTTAATTGAAGAGAATTTAAAAGATGAAGTAGATGCTTATATTACTGAAATGAATAAATATGAATTAGTTGAAGGAAAAATTTATAGAAATGGATATTCTAAAAGAACCTTATACACATTGAATGGTAAACTACAAATAAATGTCCCAAGATTAAGAAATGCTTCAAATTTTTGTTCACAAATATTAGCTAAATATAAAAGATGTGAGGAAGAATTTGAATTTCTAATTGCACATTTATTGCAACAATTTTTATCATATGAACAAACCATAGATTTAGTTGAGAAATTATTAGGTTTTAGAATAGGACATTCTATAATTGCGAGAGTTTCAAAAACTATTAAAAACAAATACGACAACGCTTATAGTTTTGACATAAATAATGATATTTATGCATTATTTATTGATGCTTCATATCATAAAGTTTTTAAATGATATAACCCATTCACTGGTGAATATTTAAATTCTTTAGAAAATGTTGAGAATCCAAGGGATTTTGTCAAACAGAGCTCAAAAATAGCCTTATACACCGCTATAGCTATAGATAAAGAAGGTAAAAAACAAGTTTTATCAATAGAAACCTCAGGTGTAGAAAGTACAGAAAATTGAACAAAATTCTTATCAGAATTAAAAAAGAGAGGAATTAATGATCCTCAAGTTGTTGTTTGCGATGATTTTAGTGGAATTAATAATGTTATTAATTCAGTTTTTCCTTCATCTAAAATTCAAAAA